>DBZX01000015.1:36545-48840 GCA_002311335.1 bacterium UBP10_UBA1149 | reverse complement strand
CCCACGCTGGGCACTGGTGTCACGCAGAAGGCGGGTGACGTGGTCGTCACGCGACTGCACGAGTTCACGAAAGCCGTCGCTGTCTTTCTGCCTGCGATCCTGCACGGCGCAGCTTCTTCCCTGCACCCTCGCCAAGCCGTCAACGGCCGACTCAAACCTCGCTGCGCGCGCCCTGAGCTGGCCAAGAATCCCGGCGGTGGCAAGCTCGCGCTCCCTGAGTTCGCTTACCTGCCCGCCCAGGTCACCGAGCTCCCGGCTCAGTTCCTCCAGCGAATCACGGTCGGCCAGTCCCAGCAGGGCCACCAGGCCCGCGCGGCCCAGGCCACCAGCCGAAGCCCTCGCTCTCCCCTCGGCGCTGCCCGACAGCAGGCTCCTCAGGCTGGCCACGGCCGCCGTGGATACCCCGGCGCCCAGGAGGCCCAAGCCCGGCAGATTCAGCCCGGGAATATTCAGCCCGGGGATATTCAGCCCCCGCTTGCCCGCAGCCGCCTTGCCCATGAGCATCGCGGCTTCCCCCTCAAAGCTTCGCAGTGCGTCCAGAAAACTCGTTACTGATTTCATAAAACTCGTAGAACCGGTGCCGTAATCGGCCATTAGCCTGCCGCCTCCTCATCTCTCCACTCACAACCACTACCGGTCCCTCGACCAGCCGGCACCCGCCAACAGCGCGGGTCCATCGGTCAAGGATACTATCGAATGCACCCGGGGGGCAAACACCACGGCACAATATTTTCAGGCAACGCCCTAAACGTGGCCGCTACTGCACAGCCCCCGGTCGCCCACGGGCTTGCGGGCCAGCCCGGCGACCGCCGTCAGCCGCCGAGTTCGAGCAACAGGTCGACCATGCGCCCGACAGCATCCTGCAACGACGATACCGAAACGCGCTCGTCGGGACCGTGCAGAGTTGCACGTTCCTCAGGCGAAGTTTCCAGTGGAACCATGCCGTAGGCGTGGATACCCTTCTCCCTGAAATAGTGGCTGTCGGTAAAACCGCCCAGCAGGGCGGGCAGTACTATCGATCGCTCGTCCATTGCGGCGGCCACCCGTTCGACCGCCTCGGTCAACTCGTTGTTCATCGGCGACTGGGTCGACGCGAAGCTGAGGATGGGTTCTATCCGGACGTTTGGCCCACCGACGGCCTGGCGAATCTCTGACAGAAACGAAACGCAATCGTGGCCGGGCAGCAAGCGGCTGTCTACCTGGGCGGTCGCGGTCGCCGGGATGATGTTGGTCTTGACCGAACCCTCGAGCATCGTGGGCGCCACGGTGTCGGTCACCAGCGCGGCCGCGGCCGGATCGGCCATGAACCAGTCCCTGAACTCGACTGACTCCAGGGAACGCTCCAGCTGGCGATACTGCCGGGCGTGCTCTTCGTCCAAGGCCGCGTAGGCCGCGTAATAACCGGCCACTACCGGGCCGACCTCGATCTTTTTCTCGCGCGCAGTAAGCTTGGCCAGCGCGTCTACCAGCCTCGTGACCGCCGTCTCGGCGGCGGGTCGCGAACCGTGCCCGGGCTCGCCGGTGGCTATCACGCGAAACCAGCACGGGCTCTTTTCGGCCACGCCGAGCTTGAACACCAGCGGTTTGCCCGGGTCGCGGTTAATGAACCCACCCTCGTTGAGCACAAACTCGGCGTCGCCGAGCAGGTCGTAGTGGTTATCAAGCATCCAAGCGGCACCCCAGCGACCGCCGGTTTCCTCGTCCGCCGTGGCCAGGAAGATAATGTCCCGCGACAGGGTTGTGCCCGACTCCTTCAGGGCCAGCATAGCGAGCAACTGTATGGTGGTGACGCCCTTGCAGTCGAGCACCCCGCGCCCGTATAGCGACCCGTCCTTGACGACGGCCTCGAAGGGAGGAACGCTCCACTGCTCAGGATCAGCTGGAACCACGTCGATGTGACTCAACAGGATTACCGGCCGCCGGCTGCCGTCGCCTCGCAAGCGCGCGTAGACGTTGCCCCTGCCGGGACGCGACTCGAACACTCGTGCGTTTATGCCCGACTCTTCAAGTACCGACGCGAGAAACTGTGCGCCACGCAACTCGTTGCCCGGTGGATTTACGGTGTCGATGCGTACGTAGCGCGACAGCAGTTCGACCGCGCGACTGCTGGCCCGGGCTGTCGCCGCCCGGCGGAGAGCCTGGACACCCGCCTTGGCAGCGACTTCTTCTATACCGGTGCGAACGGCCGGCGCCCCCTGGGCCATCGCCGGGGCTGACAACAGAGCGCCTGGCAACACCAGCAGGCAGCTGAACAAGGACAGGGCAAGTCTGTTGATACTACTCATAGCCACCGTGCATGATACGGGCTGTTGCCTGCTTGCGCCAGAGGGCGTGCCTGTCCCCGCGAATAAAGGGCGGTGCTGCTTTCAGAGCCCGAAGGCCAGCACCAGGGGGATGGCGACCAGTGATACCAGGGTGCTCACAAAAACGGTGGCCGCTACCTCGCTGGCGCCGTCGCCATATTTCTGGGCAAAGACAAAGTTTATGACAGCCGACGGCATTACCGACACCAGCATGAGCACGCTGCGGGTCACCCCGTCCACGCCGGTGACCCAGACAAAGAGCAACGCGACGAGGTAGCCGCCGCCCATACGCGAGACGGTGGCCAGCAGGGGTCCTTTCAGCGAGGGTACGGCCTGCTGCTGCAAACGCGCGCCGAGAGCCAACAGCATAAGCGGAATCGCGAGATCGCCCAGCAGCGCGACCGACCTCTGCGCCGGCTCGGGCAGCTCGACCCCGGTCCAGCCCACCGCCAGTCCGGCAACAGCTGCGTAAATATACGGAAGGCGAAAAACTTCGCCCGGACGCTTGCCGCCGGCCACGTAGACACCGAGCGAACTCATCAAAACCGACATCGTCGCGAACACTATCACCCCGCGCACCAACCCTTCGTCGCCGAACGCGAACAGGCACAGGGGCAGCAGCATGTTGCCGGCGTTCATGAACATGGCCGGCAGAAGGTAGGAGCCCGGCCGGCTGCCCGAGGCAGCGAACAACAGCTTGGCCACCAACGCCGTGCCGCCGACCAGGACCAGGCAGGCGGCCACCAGCGTGCCCGTCTCGGCCGCGTGAACTGTACCGCTCGATAGAGATGAGAACACCAGGCAGGGCGCGCCAACGTACATGACCACCTCGGTGAGCGTGTCTATCGACAGCCTGCGCCAGTGAGCCAGCCCCCACCCCACGCCGGCCAGCAGAAAGACCGGCGCTACCGTCCTCAGTACTTCGACACCGTCCACTACTGAACCTTCGTATCCCCGCGTTCATCAGCGACCGTCCCGGCGCCAGGCGGCGGGGCCTCGCGCTGCTTTCGATACCCGCGCGCCACCAGGTAAATCTCGCGCGAACCCTTCCTCGTGGTGGGCGGCTTGAAGCGCGACACCTTGTCAAAATCCGCGCGCAGTCCGGCCGTTATTTCCTGCGGTATGTCGGCGAACAATTTTACGACCAGTACACCGCCCCCGGATAGAGTCCTACCGGCAACGGCTATCGCAAGCTCGACCAGGCGCTCGTGCCGCGCTCGATCGGCGTCGCGCACGCCGCTCAGCGAAGGCGACATGTCGCTCAACACCAGGTCGGCGGTTCCGCCCAGCTCTTCGAGCAACTCCCGGCAGACGGCTTCATCGGCGAGATCGCCAACCAGGGTGACGACGTTGGCGATCTCGAGTTTGTCCACGGCCAGCAGGTCAACTCCCACAACCCGCCCACGCCCACCCACGGCCGCGGCGGCGACCTGCAGCCAACCCCCGGGCCAGCAGCCGAGATCGAGCACCCTGCCACCGCGACGAAAAACACGGAACTTGCCGTCAATCTCGCGCAGCTTGAGAGCCGCCCGGGATCGCAGCCCCTCGTCTTTTGCCCTTCGCCAGGCCGCGTCGTGGTGTTGGTACTTTGCCATGAACGATAAAGCGCGGGCAGCACTTGAGGACAGCCCGGGCCTCGGGCACAGTGCCCCGGGAAGAATGCCCTAAGGACGGCTCCCCGGCCAACGATGCCACTTGATCTTGACAGCCTTAACCCGGCCCAGCGTGAAGCCGCCGAGCACAACGACGGCCCCCTGCTCATCCTGGCCGGCGCGGGCAGCGGAAAAACCCGCGTCCTCGTGCACCGCATAGCGCGCCTGCTCGAAGAGGGCCGGGCCCGACCCTGGGAAATCCTGGCCGTTACCTTCACCAACAAGGCCGCCCACGAACTGGTGGAGCGCTGCCGCTCAATGGTGGGCGACGCCGCCGACGAGCTGTGGGTGGGTACGTTTCACGGCATGGGCGCGCGCTTGCTGCGCCGGCACTGCGAAGAACTGGGCTGCTCCCGGTCCTTTACGATCATGGACGGAGACGACCAGCTCAAAATCGCACGCGACGTGATAACCGACGCCAGGCTGGACCCCGCCGTGCTGAGGCCCGAAACCCTGCGCAACTTCATAGAAAACGCCAAGCACGAGGCCCGCAGCCCGGCCGACGAAGAAGCCCGCGGCGCCTTTGACGACCTGGTGCCGCTTTACGCCGCCTACGAAAGACGCCTGCGCGCACTCGACGCCATGGACTTCGGCGATCTCATAACACGGGTGCTGGAATTGTTCCGCGGGGCGCCGGGGCTGCTCGAGCGCTACCAGCAGCGTTTTCGTTACGTACTGGTAGACGAGTACCAGGATACCAACCACGCCCAGTACCTGCTGGTCTCGCGACTCGCGGCCGGCCACGGCAACCTCTGCGTGGTGGGTGACGACGACCAGAGTATCTACGCGTGGCGGGGCGCCAGCCTGCGCAACATACTGGAGTTCGAGCGCGACTTTGTCGGCGCCAAAGTCGTGAGGCTCGAACAGAACTACCGCTCCAGTGGCAACATAGTGGCAGCGGCGCACGGGGTGATAGCCAACAACGGTGACCGCAAGGACAAGCAACTGTGGACCGATGCCACCGCGGGCCGGAAAGTGCACGTGGTGACCACCACCGACGAGCGCGACGAGGCACGCTACATAGTGGCCCAGGCGGCAGAGGGCGACCCCGGTGACGTGGCCGTGTTCTACCGCACCAACGCCCAGTCACGGGCTATAGAAGAAGAGCTCGTGCGCTCCCGCATGCGCTACGTGATCGTCGGCGGCACGCGCTTCTACGAACGTCGCGAGATCAAGGACCTCGTTGCCTACCTGCGCTTCATAGCCAACCCGCGCGACGAGATCAGCCTCGCGCGGGTGATAAACGTGCCCACGAGGGGCATTGGCCGCACGACCTGGGAACGGCTGATAGTGGAGGCGCGCAATCGTGACGGCACGGTCTGGGATTTGCTTGAAGGCAGCGATCCGTTGTCGTTTGTTTCGCCCGCGCCACGGCGTCGGCTAAACGATTTCCGGGTACTCGCCCGGCGTTGGCTGGCCATGGACAGGGCTGCGGTAACGCCGCTGCTCGAAGCCATACTCGAAGACACTGCCTACGAGGACCACCTGCACGACCATGACGGCGACGACAGCGACAGCCGCATTGAAAACGTGCATGAACTGCTGACCGTCAGCCAGGAGTTCGACGAGGAATACGACGAACGCGAATTCGCCGACGCCGATGACAACGCCGACGACGCTGACCCCACCCGTTTCGACCCCGTACTCGGAGCGCTGGCTACTTTTCTCGAGCGACTGGCTCTCAACGCCGACGTCGACAGCTACGAGGAGCAGGGTGGCCACGTGACACTGATGACCCTGCACAACTCCAAGGGGCTGGAGTTTGACCGCGTGTTCATAGCCGGTGCCGAAGAGGGCGTCTTTCCGCACGCGCGCTCCATGGCCGAGGACGGGCGCGGCCTCGAAGAAGAGCGCAGGCTTTGTTACGTGGGCGTCACCCGCGCCCGCCGCCAGCTGTCGTTGCTTCACGCCAGCAGGCGCAGCCTGTACGGCACACTGCAGGAAAACCTGCCATCAAGATTCCTCGACGAGCTGCCCGCAGCCGTGGTGGAAAGAATCGTCACCCCGCGACGCAGTACTCGCGGCGGCATGTCGGCAAATAGGGGCGCCCCGGCTTATGGCAAGCAGGGCTACGGCGGGGCGCGCAAACAGAACGCCCAGTCCGATACCACGCCGGCCAGCCGCTCTTATGCCCAGCAGACCTGGGCCGAGGGCGCCAGGGTCGTGCACCCTATGTTCGGTGCCGGTCGCGTGTCGAGTTGCTCGGGAAGCGGCGACTCAGAAAAAGTCGAGGTGCGCTTCGACCAGGTTGGCCTCAAGCGCCTGGTGGTAAAATTCGCCAAGCTCGAGGCGGTCTGACACGGATAGAATCGCCACGGACAAAATCGCCCGGGAGAAATCGACTCAATCAGCGCGAGGGCATCGCCCTGGGCCCAACCGTATTTGTGCCGGCCGGGTCGGGCTCTTCACGTTCACCGGTCATCCACGACCCCACGAACTGTATGGGCCTGAACACCAGCAGCTCGAGCAACTTACCCACCGGGTAAACGAGGTAGTACACAACCTTGAGCGGCTGCGAATCCGTGTCCTCGTAAGCGCCGGCTTCAGACGAGCTGGACCCGGCCATCGCGTGCATGGGGCTCAGCGACGGTAACAGCGGCGCCGACAACAGCAGCACCGCCAGCAGGGCGACAACAGCTGGTCTTACTGCAACTGGGCATAATCGCTTCACGGCCCCCTCAGTGTACACCAACCCGGCCCGCTGCGCAGCCGACTATCCCTCGGCCCAACCTATCCAACTCAACTGCCGGCCCTGTTCGGCGCGATCAGCCCTCACCGAGTAGTAGTCCTCGGCGTGACAGCAGGTGCAGGGGCCCGTTGATTCGATACGCGCCGCGCTCACTCCCATGGCCACGAGACGGGCGGTGTTAATGGCCCTGAGATCGAGGGCCGGTCGACCGGCAGCAGTGGTGGTAGAGCCCATACCCGCAGAGCTGAAACGCTCGACCAGCTCGGCGGATACCTCGTAGCAGCACGGTCCCACCGACGGACCCAGCAACACCCGCAGGGCGGAGGCCTGGTAGCCGCTTGCCAGCGCGTGCTCCACCGCGGCGTCAACGATGCCGGCCAGGCTGCCCCTCCAGCCAGCGTGCACGGCCGCCGCCCATGGCCTGTTGTCGACAGCAGTTGTGGCTTCGTCGCCAGCCTCTCCAGTAACGTCGGCCAGCATGAGCAGGGGCACGCAGTCGGCGGTCCGCACCGCCACTATTGACCCGCCCCTGCTCACCAGCCCGTCGGCCTCAATTTCATAGCCACCCGGAGCCCGCGCTGTTCCTGCCACCGCCGCGGGCAGCTCGACCACGCGCCGACCGTGCACCTGCCTGGCCGTCAGCAAGCCGGAGGGTGGGTCAGGTTTGCGGCCGCCGAATCCCCAGCTGAAACCCGGCCCGTGGTCGGCAGCGTCCAATCCCTTGTCAGTGGCCAGCATTCTGATAGTGTCCGTGTTTTGCCAACTCGAAGAAAGCCTCCTTATGCGGACACGGATTGCCGCGGCCATGGCGACACGCCCCCGTACCACTGCCCCTGCAGCCCGCCGGGCCTGGAGACGGCGACGTGAAAAGAGCCATCCGGGTGGTCGGCGCACGCACCAACAACCTGCGCGAAGTCAGCTGCCGATTTCCTATGCGCAAGCTCTCGGTCGTTACGGGCGTATCGGGGTCGGGCAAGTCATCGCTGGTTTTCGACACCCTCTACGCCGAGGGGCAAAGACGCTACGTACAATCGCTATCCACTTACGCGCGGCTGTTCCTCGAGCAGATGGAACGCCCCGACGTTGACTCCATAAGCGACATTCCTCCCGCCATCGCCCTCGAGCAGAAAAACTCTATCCGCAACGCGCGCTCGACGGTGGGCACCATAACCGAGGTCCTCGATTACCTGCGCCTGCTCATGACCCACGCGGGCACAGCGAGCTGCGTGGACTGCAACGAAGAGCTCGGCGCCGACGGCCCGGCCGAAGCCGCGGCGCGGGTACTCGAGTGGGAAGAAGGCCTGCGCCTGCTGTTCCACGCGAGGGTGCCGTTGCACGGCCTGGAACCCGAAGAGGCGGCAGCAGCCTTTGCCGGGCAGGGCTTCAACCGCTTGCTCATAGACGGAAAGGCGGTGGACCTTTCGGAAGCCGGCAGCGACTACTTCAAGCGCGACGAAATCGATGTTGTGCTCGACCGCCTGGTTCTCAGGACCGACAGCGCAGAGCGCGTGCAGGAAGCCCTGGAGCACTGCTACGAACTGGGCGACGGCGTGGCCAGCGTGTCGGTGCAGGGCGAGTCCGAAGCGCGGGCGGTCTACCGTAACGCCTTCTGCTGCCGCTCCTGCGGCCGCGAGTACACGCGGCCCTCGCCGCACCTTTTCAGCTTCAACAGCCCGCTGGGAGCCTGCACCACCTGCGAGGGGTTCGGTCGCGTGGTCGACCTGAGCCTTGACAAGGTCATCCCCAACCAATCGCTTTCGCTGCGGGGTGGAGCGGTGGCCCCGTGGAGCACGCCAGCTTTTGCCGAAGTGCAGGAAGACTTCGTCAAGGCGGCCGAGCGCCTGGGTTACTCTACCGAACTACCCTGGGCACGGCTGCCCGAAGAAGTGAGAAACTGGGTCGTCGAGGGCGACCGTGACAGCCCGGGGGTGAAGGGTTTTTTCAAGTGGCTCGAAGGACGTCGCTATAAAACCCACGTACGAATACTGCTCGCGCGCTACCGCAGCTACCACCAGTGCGAGGACTGCGGCGGCCAACGACTCAAGCCCGAGGCCCTGGCCGTTAAGATAGGACGGCGCAACGTGGCCGACTTCTGTGCCCTCAGCATTGCCGACCTCGCCCGTATCATGGCGCGGCTCAAGCTCACGCCCGAGGCCACCGAGCGCACCCGCCCGGTCATGCGCGAGATCCGCAACCGCCTGACTTACCTCGCCGACGTTGGGCTCGGCTACCTTACGCTCGCGCGGCAGGCCCGCACCCTGTCGGGAGGAGAAGCCCAGCGCATCCACCTGGCGGCCGCACTGGGAAGCGCGCTCACCGACACCCTCTACGCGCTCGACGAGCCCACCGTGGGCCTGCACCCGCGCGACAGCCGCATGCTGCTCAAGGTACTCAAGCGACTCACCAAGCTCGGCAATACCGTGGTACTCGTAGAGCATGACCCGACGCTCATCAACGGTTCCGATCACGTGATCGAGATCGGTCCCGGCGGTGGCCACCTCGGTGGCAAGCTGGTCTACGAGGGCAAGCCGGCCGGGCTTGCGGGTACCGACACCGCGACCGGGCGCGTACTGCTCATACGCACCATCGCCCGCCAGAAACGCAGCCTTACAGACCGCGGTTCGCTGCTGATACGCGGCGCGAGGGAAAACAACCTCGACATAGACGAACTCAGCATACCGCTGGGGCAACTGGTGTGCGTGACCGGGGTCTCGGGCTCGGGCAAATCGACGCTGGTCGAGCAGGTACTGTACGAGGGCTACCTGCGCCAGACCGGCAACGGCGGCCATGAAGCCGGCCAATGCGATGGCATTGACGGCTTCGACAAGCTCGACGAGCTGTTGATGATGAGCCAGGCGCCCATAGGCCGTTCGCTGAGGTCGAACCCGGCTACTTACCTGAAGTTCTACGACGACATTCGCAAGTTGTTCGCGGCCACTCCGGCTGCCCGGCGAGCACGCGTCAGCGCAGGGGCGTTCTCGTTCAATACCTCGGGTGGCCGCTGCGAACACTGCCAGGGCACCGGTTCGGTCACCATCGAAATGCACTTCATGGCCGACATAACCGTGCCCTGCGACGACTGCGGCGGGCATCGTTTTAAAAAGCGCGTACTCGAGGTGCGTTACCAGGACCGCAACATCAACGACGTGCTCGGTATGACCGTGGACGAAGCGCTAGAGTTTTTTGCCAATCGCCCGGCCATGGCTCGCAAGCTCAGTGGGCTGGTGGCGGTCGGACTGGGCTACCTCGCTCTCGGACAGGCCACGTCGACGCTTTCGGGTGGAGAAGCGCAGCGCCTGAAACTATCTTCGTTCCTCGCCGAGGAGGGCAAGGCCGGTCGCACGCTGTTCATATTTGACGAGCCTACAACGGGGCTTCACCTGCAGGACGTACATGTTCTCATCGAAGTACTCGACGGCCTCGTCCAGCGAGGCCACTCGGTACTGGTGGTGGAACACCACACCGACTTCATTTCCCACGCCGACCACGTCATAGACCTTGGCCCCGAGGGCGGTGACGGCGGCGGCCGCGTGATCGTGCAGGGCTCGGTGATGGATGTAGCCGGCTGCGAACAGTCTCACACCGGCGTCGAGTTAAAGAAGCACCTCGAGCTCTAAGCCCGACGGCAGCCGTGTAGCCAGCGGCCGCGGTCAGCCGGCGAACTCGACCTGCTGCAACTGCATGCCCGAACGGTCGAGCAGCTCTTCTATGGTATCGAGCTTGTAAGCCTTGGCATAGACCACGCGCTTGACGCCCGTGTTGACCAGAACCTTGAGGCAGTGAATGCAGGGCGTATGGGTAACGTACACGTCGGCACCCGCGATACTCGAGCCGTTACGCGCTGCCTGGGCTATGGCATTGATCTCGGCGTGTATGGTGCGAAAGCAGTTTTCCTCGATGTTGCCATCGGGGGTACGCGACTCGTAGACCAGGCAACCCACGTCAAGGCAGTGGGGCATGCCGGCGGGCGAGCCGTTGTAGCCCGTAGCCAGTATGCTGCGCCCGCGCACTATTACCGCCCCCACCTGCGCCCGCGTGCAGGTTGAGCGCTTGGCCACCTCGGCGGTTATTGCCATGAAATACTCGTCCCAGCTTGGTCGTTCGTGCATCGCGCGCTTCTCCGGTGGCTTTTCTACCACACCCGGCTGCGGTCGCCACCGCCGCCCCCCGCCCCCACCCCGAATTGACCCGGTATCGCGCCCGACTAGAATCCACGACTCGAGCGGGTGTAATTCAGTGGTAGAATGCCAGCTTCCCAAGCTGGACGTCGCCGGTTCGAGTCCGGTCACCCGCTCCACTTGTTTTGCCCCCCCGAATAGCCGGGATGACCCCGATTGAAACAGGCCGCTTGGCTGGTCACCCCGAAGGCGTTAAATTGTTCTGTGCCTGCCTCTCCGGGGAGCGGCAGGCCAACGGAGTATTACTTTGAGCACCCGAACCAGGTTCACCATAGGCATCAGCGTCATCGTAGCAACGGTGGCCTTTCTCATATTCACAGCGGTTGACCAGACGCGCATGTACATGGTCACGGTGAGTGAGTACCTGGAGGCCGACCAAGCCTTTGCCGATTCTACCGTGCGCGTGGCTGGCCGCGTGGCTCCCGGCTCGATCGAGTGGGACCAGCAGAAGCTGCGCCTCCACTTCACGCTCGACGACATGGAGCAGGACCAGTCCATCGAAGTTACCTACGAAGGCATCCTGCCCGACATGTTCGCCGAGGACCGGGACGTCGTGGTCGAGGGTCCCTACGCCGGCGCGCAGGCTTTCGAAGCCGACACCATAATCACCAGCTGCCCTTCCAAGTACGAACCCGAGCAGGCGGGGCACGAATGATAGCATTGGGAACCCTGGCGCTGTGGTTAGCGCTGGTGGCAGCGGTATATTCCGTGGCCGCCTCCGTGTACGGCGCCCTGCGGGGTCGAGCCGACTTCGTGGCCAGCGGCGAACGCGGGGCCTGGACCGCCACGGCTTCGGTCATTGTAGCTACCGGCGTAATGCTGCATGCCCTGATCACCAGCAACTTCAGCATCCGCTACGTCGCCGGCTACTCGAGCACCACCCTGCCGCTGCGCTACCGCTTCTCGGCCTTGTGGGGCGGCATGGAAGGCTCGCTGCTCTTCTGGACCTTGGTACTGGTGGTGTTGAGTTCGCTGGTGCTGTGGCAGAACCGCAATCGCAACCGAGCGCTCATGCCCTGGGTCACGGCCACGCTGATGACCATCACTACCTTCTTCGTGCTCATGCTGGTGTTCCTGACACCGCCCTTCGCGACCCTGCCCTTCGTGCCCGCCGAGGGCACCGACCTTAATCCCCTGCTGCAGAACTACTGGATGTCCATCCACCCGCCCGCCTTTTACCTGGGATACGTAAGCTGGTCGGTGCCCTTCGCCTTCGCAATGGCGGCGCTGGCCAGCGGCCGACTCGACGACCTGTGGATACGCACCACGAGGCGCTGGGTGCTCGCGGCGTGGTTCTTCCTGTCTATGGGCAACCTGCTGGGCGCGCGCTGGGCCTACGAAGTGCTGGGCTGGGGCGGCTACTGGGCCTGGGACCCGGTAGAGAACGCCGCGTTCATGCCGTGGCTGACAGGCACGGCCTACCTGCACTCGGTGATGATACAAGAGCGCAAGGACATGATGAAAGTCTGGAAC
>DBZX01000015.1:36178-36484 GCA_002311335.1 bacterium UBP10_UBA1149 | reverse complement strand
ACCTTCCTCACCCGCAGTGGCGTCATCTCCTCTGTGCACTCGTTTACTGAATCGGGACTCGGGCCATGGTTCATGGCTTTTCTCTTACTGTGCCTGGCCGTGTCGGTTTCCCTGCTGCTGTACCGGCTCGACCGCCTGCGTCCGCGTCATGAACTCGATTCGCTGATTTCGCGGGAGTCGAGCTTCCTGTTCAACAACCTGTTGCTGGTGGGCATCGCCTTTGCGACATTCTGGGGCACGATATTCCCAGTTCTGTCGGAGTGGGTGCGCGGGGTGAAGATCACCGTGGGGCCGCCGTTCTTCAAC
>DBZX01000015.1:22887-36049 GCA_002311335.1 bacterium UBP10_UBA1149 | reverse complement strand
ATCGCCTGGCGTCGGGCAAGCCTGGCCAACCTCAAGCGCAACTTTCTCGGGCCCGGGCTGGCCGGCCTGGGGGCGGGCCTGGTGGCGGTACTCGCCGGCCTGCACTCGCTGTCAGCGGTGCTGGTAGTGTCAATGGCGGTGTTCGTCCTCTCCACGATGACCGCCGAGTTCTATAACGGAGCCGCGGCCCGTTCGA
Source organism: bacterium UBP10_UBA1149 (assembly GCA_002311335.1). Classification (GTDB taxonomy): domain Bacteria; phylum Desulfobacterota; class Binatia; order UBA1149; family UBA1149; genus UBA1149. Next base: position 35,853 of record DBZX01000015.1, on the reverse strand, counting down.
GGGTCACGGGCGCGGCCTGGCCCTCGGCGCTTCTCGACCTGGTGGCTCGTAACCAGCGGCGCTACGGGGGCTACATAGTTCACCTCGGGATAGTGTTCATGTTCCTGGGCGTGACCATGTCGTCGGTATACCGGGTTGAAGAAATCCACACCGTCGACCTCGGACAGGAGTTCCAGATCGGCGACTACACTCTCCAGTACAGCAACCTGGAGACGAGCAGCGACGACCATATGGATCGCCTGATCGCCACCCTGCAAGTGAGCCGCGGCGGCAAGGTCATCGACGAGCTCAAACCCGAAAAACGCTTCTACCGTAAGCCTGAGCAGCCGGCCACCGAGGTGGCCTTTCGCTCGACGCTGAAAGAAGATCTCTACGTCATCCTCGGCAATCTCGGCGACAACGAGACCGCGACTTTCCAGGCTTACGTGAACCCGTTGGTCGCCTGGCTGTGGATAGGCGGCTGCGTTCTGGCGCTGGGCACCCTGGTCTGCGTGCTGCCCTTGTCGACACGCCGCGAGCAGGAAGTCCCCGTCCGAACGGCAAGGGGTACAAACGCGTGACTGGAGCGGCACCACGGTTGCGCAGGACAGTGCGGGGGCTGGTGGCCTTTATGCTGGCTGCGACAATGGCCAGCGGCCTGCTGGCGACAGCAACGCCGGTCTCGGCCCGGGACATGTCGCAGAAGAAAGTAGAAGAACACCTTACCTGCCAATGCGGTTGCGGCCTCACGGTGCGCAACTGCAATCACCTGCAGTGCAGCTCCGCCCTGCCGATACGCGAAGACATAAAACAATCTCTCGCCGCGGGCGAAAGCGGTGAAGATATACTCGCGCGCTACGCCGACACCTACGGCGAAAAAATCCTCTCCGCGCCCGGGTTCACGGGCTTCAACCTGCTGGCGTGGACCATGCCGGCCTTCGCCGTGCTGCTCGGGGGCCTGCTGATAGCGGGGGTTCTGAGAAAACCTGGTCGCCATTCGCGAAACGACCGCGACCCGCCGGATGACGACGACGCCTCGGCCGACGGTGGCCATGCACCGACCGGCGGAAGCGACGAGAACCGGCGTCGGCTCGCGCGCGAGCTGGAGAAACTGCCCCGATGAGCACCCTTGTTGCCCTGCTGGCCATGGCCGCCGCGTCGGCGTGGATAAGCTGGCCGCTGCTGCGCCCGGCCAGTGCCAGCCTGGAAGCCGAAACCGAGGCCTCAAAAGAACTCTGGGAGCGTGAAAAGTTCGTGGCCCTTACCGCCATCAGGGAAGCCGAGTTTGACCAGGCCACGGGTAAGTTAAGCGATGAGGACTACGAAATCCTTCGATCCGACTACGAAGAGCGCGCCATGAAAGCCATGGCCGAACTGGAAAGAACTCCGTCGGTCGATGCCTCTGCCGCGGCCTCGCAGGCCCCCGGTTTCTGCGTTGATTGTGGCCAACGCTACGGCCAACAGAATCGCTTCTGCGCGGCCTGCGGACGCGAACGCTGAGAACCTGACGTGGCTGGCTCAAGTCAGGCCGACGCCCCGATCAAGGGGATAGACCAGCTCGTCGAATACTTCGAGGCCGGCTGTACACCGCGCGAGCAGTGGAAGGTGGGCGTAGAGTACGAGCAGCCCGTGGTATACACGGCCAGTGGACAGGCAGTGGCCTACGAGGGGCCCTCGGGCATAGGAGAACTGCTGGCCTTTTTTGCCCGCGAGTTCGGCTGGACACCGATAGAAGAAGACGGGCAGGTGATCGCCCTGCATGACGACAGAGCCTCGATCACCCTGGAGCCTGGAGGACAGTTCGAGTTGTCGGGCGCCACCCTGTCCAGCCTGCACCAGGCCGAGAACGAGCTCAGCCGCCACCTCGAGCAAGTGAGCAGGGCCGGGCGCGAGCTCGGCCTTTCGTTTCTCGGGCTGGGCATATCCCCCAAGACCCCGCTGCCTCAAATGCCCTGGATGCCCAAGCGACGCTACCGGGTAATGCGCGAGTTCATGCTGCGCACCGGCACGCTGGGCCACCGCATGATGCAGCAGACGGCCACCGTACAATCCAACTTTGATTACTCGAGCGAAGCCGACGCGCTGGCCAAGTTTCGCGTCGCGATGGCCATGGCTCCGTTGCTGGTCGCGGTGTCTGCAAACTCGCCGGTCGTAGACGGTCGGCCCAGCGGTTACCGCAGCTACCGGGCACACGTGTGGAGCGATACCGACTCTGATCGCTGCGGCTACCTACCCTTTGTTTTCAACAGCAACTCCTTCTTCGCCTCTTACACCGACTACGCCCTCGACGTTCCCATGTACTTCGTGCTCAGGGACGAGAACTGCGTGGATTCGGAAGGACTGACCTTCCGGCAGTTCATGCAGAAGGGCGTGGCCGGAGAGCACGCCACAATGGGCGACTGGACCTATCACCTGTCGACCCTGTTTCCCGAGGTCAGGCTCAAGAACTGGATCGAGGCACGCTCAGCCGACAACCAGCCTCCCCGGCTGATGCTGGCGACCCCGGCCCTGCTCAAGGGCCTGCTCTACGATGATGACTGCCTGTTGGCCGCCTGGGACCTGCTGAAGAATTGGCCGCTGGACCGCCTGGCCGAGCTGCACGAGGATGCCGCCCGCGTGGCGCTGTCGGCGAGGGTCAAAAAGCACACTCTTGGTCGCTACGGCCTCGAGTTGCTGGAAATCGCCCGTGAGGGCCTCAAGCGACAGGCCGGGGCCAATCCCGAAGCCATAGATGGGCAGGGACGCGACGAAACACGCCATCTCGACAGCCTCGAAGAACTGCTCACGGCCCGGCGCTGCCCGGCAGACGAGATCATCGAACTGTGGGAGGGACCCTGGTCCGGAGACGTCGACAGGCTGGTTTCCCGGGCAAATTGCGCCCAGTAGCAACGATTGCGCCGTTCCTCCTAACCCCCTGCTGACGCTGATTTTTCTCTACCCCCCCGGTTGGGTAGAGCAAAAAAATACTATTAGTGTGCAGAAACCTATTGACAGGTGGCGTATCAGGGTGGTTTATTAACGCCCATCGGGAGCGATTCTTTCCAGGGGTGACCAACCGCCGGGTTCTTCTACCCCCCCCTGCCCGTAAGACCGCGTGACACGGCCCGGCAGAGATACAGGGGATTATTCCAACAATAAACGGCCAGCCGGATGCCAAAAGGGCAAAGGCTGGAAAACACGGGTGCGACAACGGCTCCAGGAAGACAACGGAGAAAAGATAAATAAGGTCTACTTATCTTAAGACTAAAACTATTTCATGATATGTTATCTTCCAATACTGACGGAACTAGGGTTTAATAACGCTCTGCATCATAGATGCTCAACTCTCAACGCGACCAGTTCGAAGTCCTGCCCCGGACTTTAAAACAGGGCGGATAGTTTCATGAATTTATTTGAACCAGACACTTTGTTGCCGGCCCAGTTTTTTGCAGCTTTCACCCGTGAAGGCGGAATGGTACGCGAGCGCAGGCTGATGCTGGCCGTACTGCAAGACGCCGTGGAGTGCTACCAGAAGTACGCCCTGGCCCGCGACCCGCGTGGCAGGCTGCTTTTTGACGATGCCGCAGAGTGGATAGACGCCGATGAGCGCGAATGGTCGTTCTCCTACGTCAACATCTGCGAAGTGCTGGGGCTGAATCCCGGATACCTCCGCCGCGGGCTTTCGCGCTGGAGGCAGAGCAGGGCGCCGATCAAGCGCAACACCGCTCGCATCGTATCGCTGTTGGAGCGCGAAGCGCTTTTGACGCAATTCGACGAAGACGAGCCCGTTGCCGCCGAGTTGCAGGAAGCCTCCTGAAGCCCCCCCGAACGAGGCAACAGGTTTTTCTGGCTGACACGGAGCGCCCCAGGCCCGCGATTTATAAGGCTGCTCCCCTTTACAGGGGGGCAGCCTTTTTATTGCCTATTGACGATTCTCCCACGCCATGCTGACCTTGTTATATGGTCTGGTTATTCAGAGCAGCGGCAGCTACGACCCTGGCCGTGTTTCTCTGCGCCACAACGGCAACAGCCGAAACGGGCAGCGGCCCGGCCACCGCTCCGGGCGACCAACAGGCGCTGGAACCCGACACCACCGATATTGCAGAAAAGGTCTGGCGTACCCTTGAGTACGACGCTGTAGCCGCGCGCAACTGGGCCACCGACAAGGAAGCCGTACGCAGGCATTTTGCTCGGACCCCGGACGAAGCGACACGGATGTTTCGCGAGCAGTACGGGCCCGACTCCATGCTGACCCGCAGCGCTTCGGCCATCGCGGTCATCACCAACGCGGCTGAACGCAGTGCCCAGCTGCCGCTCAACGGCATCAACTCGGTCACCGAAAGTGTAAGCGGGGTGGCCCAGGAGCTGCCCGGAATGGGCAGACTTCCGGCTCTCAAGCTGAAATCAAAGGTGGACAGCCACCATTTCGGAGTCAGCCTGACGACGAAGTGGTAAGCGCCTGCGGGCGATTCCCAAGGCCGGCCGACTTGCCGTCACCCTCGCTCATGGGGTCGCCTACCTGGTTGAATTGCGGCGACTCCCCGAGGTCTTCTTCGGGCCAATCAACATACCCAACGTCGGTAGGAATACCGTTCATGGCCTCGATCGCAGCCTCGAGCAGTTCGGGATCAACGTGGGCCATGACCCCCATTTCTTTTATCAACCCGTTTGCCGTCGCCCAGGCTCCGGGCTGCAGCCCGTAAATGTCCTCGTGCACTTCGACCAGCACCCGGCCACGGCGCAGCCCCACCTTGACGGGCTGGTAGGTAAAGCGCCCCTTCGAGCCCACTTTGATAAGGGGAAACACTGCCTCAATGTCTTCGGGGTACAAGCGCACACAACCGTGGCTGACCTGCATGCCCACGCCCCAGGTCTTGTTGGTGCCGTGGATGGCGTAGGAGGGCAGGGTGAGCTCTATGCGATGACGGCCCAGTGGGTTTTCAGGGTCGCCCCCGGCGATGGTGAAATCCCTGCGGCCGAGTTCTTTCAAACGCTCAGCGCGAATTGACGCCGGTATCACCCAGGTCGGGTTCGTGGTCTTACCGCGCACCCGGAAGTCGGCCTCCGGCGTCTGCCAGCCCTGCCGACCGAGACCGACCGGGTAAGTGATCACCGTTGACGAACGCGCACCCTTGCGCGGCGAGGGCAGGTAGTAGTACAGCCTCATCTCAGGGATGTTGACCACCAACCCTTCATAGGAACCACTGGGCAGGATCCACTCTGACGGCAGCAGCAGGGCCACACCCCTGTCGGGCAGCCAGGGGTCGACCACCGGGTTAGCCCCGAGAATTTCGTTGTAACCGAGGTCGTACTGCCGGGCGAGTTCAAGCAGGGTATCGCCGGCCACCACGCGGTGGGTATGGCTGCTGCCCACCACGGTCTGCGTGCCCTGCGAGCCTTTGTCGAGACCGGGAACGAAAAAATGGCTGACGATCTCGCGGGGAGGCCAGGCCCTCTCTTCAAAACCGCTGGGCTCCACATCGACTCGCTCGTCGGTTAAAGCAGCGGGCTCGGCCCTGCCGGAACTGCTGAGCAGCGGCGCGGCTGCCAGCAACAAGCCCGCCACCAGCAGTATTCTTCTCAGCGGGGTCAGTCGCATACCATCAACCTGCAGGAAGCCGGCAGAAGCTTGGGCAACTTCTTCAGTACTTGTCCGCGAAACACCCTGTAGGGCAACGAGCGGCCACTTATGCCGGTCACAAGGCAGTTCACCTCAAGCTCTCGCGCCGCCCGGGCCAGCCCCTCGGACTCGGTGTAAGTCGTGGTCCAGATGGGTATCACCTGCACCCCCGCCGCCGCGGCCTGCCTGGCCGCAGAGGTGAGCGATTGTACCCCTTCTTCACTCGGAAGAGGGTCTTCTTTGCCGTACAGCATTCCGGGCCACTCCTCGACGTAAATGCAGTATAGCGCGTTTTCACCCATACCCTTCACCCTCGCCAGCGCCTCCGCCACTACCCCGGTGCTTTCCCCGCGTACGGCCACAAGGGTCGAACTCGTGTACAGCGGCTTCAAATCCGCTGCCATCGCGAGATTGACTATCTCTGCCTGTATCTCGGGGGCGTGGGCCTCGCCCCGTTCCGACCTGCGAAGGTCTTCGCGCGACACCGACGGAATGTGATGGATCGCTTCTTTAATCCAACCTTCCCTCAGTGCGATGCCGTAGATCATGCCGGCGGTGGCTATGCCCCCGCCAAAGGCAGTGGCCAGTGGTTTTTCTACTATGTTCACCAGCCAGGCCACCACCACCATCGTGGTCGGCACCAGGCCCACCAGGAACACCCAACCACGCTTCCTGTCGCGCCAGCGCAGAATGTCGAGCCCGCCCGACTCGATGGTAAACGCGCCCAGCAGGCCGAAAGCGTACATATCACCCAGCACACCCATCTCACCCTGCGTCACCAGCACAATCGCGATGGGCACGATGGTGGCCACCAGTATGGCTATGTGCGGAGTGTTGAAGCGCGGGTTACGCCGCATCATGCGACGGGGGACGTAGTGCAACTCGGCCAGTTTCAAGAAAACGTGGTAGGCACCGATGATGGCCGTGTTGGCCGCGAACAGCAGCAGCGACGCAGCCGTGAACACCACCGCCGTCGACAAGAACTGCACGTTGGTCTGGGCCGCGAGGTCAGAGATGAAACGTTCGCTGCCCGGTATCGATGCGTTGGCGCCCACTTTTGCCACCGACAGCAAGGTGAGCATGGGCGAGGTCAACAGTATGGTGATTATCACACCCACCATGGCGAACATGGCCGTGCGCTTGACCGGTTGCCGCAACACCGGCGACAGCTGGCTGATGGTCTCCAGTCCCGAAAAGGCCAACCACGCCGCTCCGAAACCGACCAACAGCTCCCGCATGCCCAACTCGCGAAAGCCGCTAAAAAGACTGAACAGTGTTTTCCAGCCCTCGAGATCGAGGCTGGTGAGCATGACCACCAGCACGACCATGTTGGTGAGGAAGGAGGCCACTGCCATCACCAGCGAGAGCCTCGCGCTCTCGCGCAAGCCCACGATGTTGACCGCCGCCAGCACCAGCAAGGCCAGGCAGGCAAAGCCCGGTACGTTGCTCGCCACGGTCGGGAAAACACTCGACAGGTAATAAAAACCCGAAGTGGACGAGATCGCGCAGGTCAGGAAGAAGTCCACCGTGATGAACATCCCGCCCAGGGCGCCCACTCGCTCCCCGAAGGCCATCTCGCCGATCGCCACCACGCCGCCGCCGTTGGGCGTGCGCTCCACGATCTCTATGTACTTGATAGAGATGAGCACAAATCCCACCGAAGTGAGCAGAACGAAGAACGGAGCGTTGGTGCCTACCAGCTCGTACAGTATGCCCGGCACGTAGTAGACCGACGTCCCGATATCACAGAACACCACGGCCCATGCCAGCAGCCACGTAAGCTGCCGTGCGCCGTCCTGGGAAGAATTGGATGCAGCCACCAGACCAGCGGGGCAAAGACCGTCGGCTACTCAGGCCTGCTCGAGCTGCAACAGCAGCTCTTCGCGACCGGTCACCGGGGCCGAACACGACGTGCCCCGGCAAAGCCAGGCCGTCGGAACTCCCTCAGCACTATTTTTACCGCGAACAGGGGCTGGGAGCCAGCTTTCGCCTGTGCCATCTGGCAGGCAGAGAACCTCGAGACCCGGCAGTGGCTGCGCGAGGGCCTCGGCGGTCAGCGATCCGACCCGGCCCTGCGAAGGCGCCGAGGGCAGCGCTTTCTCGCCACGGATGACCAGCAGGGACCTGCCGCTGAGCGTCGCCAGGGTCACCCCGAGCAGGGTCGCGCCACCGTGGGGGTTGGCCAGGGCCAGACCCAGCAGGGCCTCACGCGAACGTTCAGCCGCCTCGAACCAGTGTTCCTCGGCCGTGAAAAGATACAGCCTGTCGAGCAATTCCAAGGCGACCGCGTTGCCCGACGGGACCGCCGAATCCCAGGCCTCGCGGGTACGCGCAAGGGGGGTGTCGGCTCCCGCCTGGGAAAAATAGAACCCGCCCTCGGCGTGGGCAAAACGGTCGAGCAGGCCCTGCCCCAACGCCTTCGCTTCGTCGAGAAAGCGCGGCTCCGAAGTAGCAGTAAACAGTTCCAGGCAAGCGCGGCCCATGAAGGCGTAGTCGTCGAGGAAAGCCCCCACCCGTGCCGAGCCGCCCGCGTGCAGGTGCAACAGGCCACCGTCGCGGTCGCGCATCTGCGACAACACGAAGTCGACCGCCGCCTGCGCGTCAGCAACCAGGTCAGCACGACCGGCTGCCCGACCCGTGGCCGCCATCGCCGCCGCGGCCAGCCCGTTCCAGTCGGCCATCACCTTGTCGTCTCTCGTCGGAGCAACCCTGCCCTGCCGCCGTGCCAGCATGGCGGGCAGCACCCTGCCAAGAAGTTCGCGATCGTCGGCCGACGGCTCACCCGCGAGGGCCTCCAACCTGAGAACGTTGCCAGGCTCCGGGGCGCCACCCCCTTCCCAGTTTCCGGCTTCGCTCACGTCGAGTAGTTCGCAGGCCCGGGCAAAGTCGGCCGGCGCCACCGCGTCGGCCAATTGCTCGCGGGTCCAGGTATAGAAAATGCCCTCCACTCCTTCGCTGTCGGCGTCCAGGGTGGCCGCGAAACCACCGCCCGGCAAGCGCATATCACGTCTGAGCCAGTCGAGGGTGGAAACCGCGACCTCGAGATAGCGCCCATGGCCGGTCAGTTTCCAGGCCCCGAGGTAGCTGGCCGCCAGCGAAGCCTGGTCGTAAAGCATCTTTTCAAAATGGGGGACGTGCCAGACCCGGTCCACCGAGTAGCGATGAAAGCCCCCGCCCACGTGGTCGTGCAAGCCACCGTCGGCCATCGAGTCCCAGCTCAGCCGCAACAGTGCACGGCGCTTGTCGTCGGGCTCGTGCGCCTCGGCTGCCACGAGCAGGTCGAGCGCGCTGCAGGACGGAAACTTGGGCTGGCTGCCAAAACCCCCGTGCTCACCGTCCACGGTTTCGAGCAGGCCATCGGCCAGGCGCAGCAAGCGGCCAGCGTCAACGGCGCGAGCAGCGTCCCTGTCGCTCACCATTTCACGCCGCAACCAGTCCGCGGTCTTGCCGGCACTTTCGCTTACCTCGTCGCGTCGGTCATTCCAGGCCCTGGCCACTCCCGCGAGCACCCGTCCAAAACCAGGCAGCTGGCCGCGATCCTCGGGCGGAAAATACGTACCGGCGTAAAACGGCTCGAGACCCGGAGTCAGAAAAACCGTCATCGGCCAGCCGCCGTGACCGGTCATGGCCTGCACCGCGCGCATGTATAGTTGATCAAGGTCAGGGCGTTCTTCACGGTCGACCTTGATGCACACGAACAGCTCGTTCATCTGCGCGGCCAGAGTCGGATTCTCGAAGGTCTCGCGCTCCATGACGTGACACCAGTGACAGGCCGAGTAACCAATGCTGAGCAGGATCGGGCGTTGTTCGTGCAGCGAACGGGCCAGCGCCGTCTCGCCCCAGGGCTGCCAGGCCACGGGGTTCTCCGCGTGTTGCTGAAGGTAGAGGCTGGGCTCGCCCGAAAGGCGATTACACGGGGTCTGCTCAGGCGAAGACGTGGTCATCACCGAGAATAGCCATAGACTTACAAAGTCCACAACGCGGAAGAACGGCCGAATTCCGCGAGCGTATTCCGGCGAACCGGCTTACGGGGGTCCGGAGCACGCCTGTCCGCGTCAGCTCACGCCCAGCCGCGTCTCGGCCAGCTTGAGCGCCAGCAGCGCAGCCTCGGTGGCTGCCGTATCGGCCGCCGGATCGTCGAGTATCGCCTGGGCCTGGTCGCGGTCGCGCGCTGCCACCTCGGCGTCAATTTCGCCTGCCGGTTGGGCACTGTCGGCGAGTACGGTGACTGTATCGTCCACGACCTCGGCATAGCCGCCGCTCACTACCAGCTCGTGCTTGTCGCCATTTGCGTCGGTGTAACTGAGCACGCCGGTGTCCAGTCCGCCAAGAAAGGTAACGTGCTCGGGCAGTACGCCAAATTCACCGGCGATGCCCGGAGCCGTGAGCTCACTGACCTCGGTATCGGCGAGGACCCTTTCCGGGGTCACTATGCGCAGGCGAAGGCTCACGTCAGGCCGCCATCTTCTCGGCTTTCTCGCGGGCCTGCTCGATGGTGCCTACCATGTAGAAGGCCTGCTCTGGCAGATCGTCGTGCTTTCCTTCGACTAGTTCCTTGAAGCCCGAAATCGCGTCTGCACGCTTGACGTAAACACCCGGCGTGCCGGTAAAGGCCTCGGCAACGTGGAAGGGCTGGGAAAGGAAACGCTGCACCTTACGGGCCCGCGCCACCACCAGCTTGTCCTCTTCGGAGAGCTCGTCCATGCCGAGAATCGCGATGATGTCCTGCAGGTCCTTGTAGCGCTGCAGCACTTCCTGCACCGAGCGGGCCACGTCGTAGTGCTCCTGTCCCACCACGTTGGGGTCGAGTATGCGCGAGGTCGAATCCAGCGGATCCACGGCCGGGTAGATGCCCAGCTCGGCGATCTGCCTCGACAACACCGTGGTGGCGTCCAGGTGGGTGAAGGTCGTTGCCGGCGCCGGGTCGGTGAGATCATCGGCCGGCACGTAAATCGCCTGCACCGAGGTAATCGAACCCTTGGTCGTGGTCGTAATACGCTCCTGCAGACCACCGAGATCGGTACCCAGGGTGGGCTGGTAACCCACCGCCGAAGGCATGCGGCCGAGCAGGGCCGATACTTCCGAGTTGGCCTGCGTGAACCTGAAAATATTGTCGATGAACAGAAGAACGTCCTTGCCGTCGTGGTCGCGGAAGTACTCGCAACAGGTCAGCGCCGTCAGGGCCACCCGCGCACGCGCGCCGGGCGGCTCGTTCATCTGCCCGTAGATCAACGCAGTCTTGTCGATAACCCCCGACTCGCGCATCTCCATCCAGAGGTCGTTGCCTTCACGGGTGCGCTCGCCTACGCCGGCGAACACCGAGTAACCTCCGTGCGCCTGGGCGAGGTTGTTGATCAGCTCCATGATGATGACGGTCTTGCCGACGCCAGCACCGCCGAACAGTCCGACCTTGCCACCCTTGGCGTAGGGACACAGAAGGTCGACCACCTTGATGCCGGTTTCGAAAGCCTCGACGGCCGTCGACTGCTCGGTAAACTCGGGGGCAGCCCTGTGTATGGGCCACCTCTCGGTCGCCTCTATCGGTCCGCCACCGTCAACCGGCTCGCCGATGACGTTGAGAATACGTCCCAGGACCGCCTCGCCCACCGGGGTGGTGATAGGCTGGCCGGTGTTGGTGACCTCGGAGCCGCGCACCAGCCCTTCGCTGGAATCCATCGCTATGGTTCGTACCGTGCTCTCGCCGAGATGGGCCGCGACTTCCATTACCAGGTTGTCGGGCTCGTCGTTGATAGCCGTGTTGGTGACCGTGAGAGCGGTCAGGATGTCGGGCACCTCGCCGGGCGGAAATTCCACGTCCACCACTGCGCCCATCACCTGGGTTATCCTGCCTTTAGCCATTACTGCTCGTCTCCTCCGTAGTTTGTCGCCGCCCCGCGTTGGCCTGCGGCCCGCGCTCGAGTGCGTCAGTCCCTGTGTGCTTTAACCGTTGAGTGCCTCGGCTCCGGCGATGATCTCCATGAGTTCACCGGTAATCGTTGCCTGCCTCGCCTTGTTCATCTGCAGCGTCAGCGCGTCCATCATCTCGCCGGCGTTACGCGTGGCACTGTCCATTGCCGTCATGCGCGCGCCGTGTTCACTCGCGGCCCCTTCGAGCATCGCCTGGTAGACAGTGGTCTCCAGGTAACGGGGCAACAGGCCCGCCAGCAGCACCTCGGCCCCCGGCTCAAACAGGTAGTCGGTGGCCTCATCGTCGCCCTCGGCGCTTACACCGTCACCGTCCTGCTGCGACGATGCCTCACCTCGGTCGATGGGCAGTATCTGCCGGGTGCGAACTATCTGGGTCATGGCCGATTTAAACTCCGAGTAAACCAGGTACACCGAGCCGGCGTCGCCCTCGGTAAACAAGCGGGCAGCCTCGGCTGAAACTTCACGCGCGAGCTCCAGGCTCACCCCGCCAGGTACGTTGACGTGCGCAGTCAAAACGCGGTCGCTGCGGTTCTTGAAATAGTCGTTACCCCGCCGCCCACAAACGGTGAGCGAAGCACCCTCTCCCTGCTCAGACGCCATGAAAGCCTCTGCGGCCTTGGAAAGGTTGGTGTTGTAGGCTCCGCAAAGTCCACGGTCCGACGTGATCAACAGCACGTGCACGGGCGCGTCGCTGCCCTCGCCCAGGAAGGGGTGCGAGGAAGCCTCGACCCTGTTGGCCAGGTTGGCCAGCAGCGACTGAAGCTTTTCAGAATACGGGCGCGACGCGGCCACCTGGTCTTCCGCCCTGCGCAGCTTGGCGGCCGACACCATCTTCATAGCCCGCGTTATCTGCTGGGTGCTACGCACCGAAGAGATGCGCTTACGGATGTCTTTGAGGTTGGCCATTATAGTTTCCGGTCAGTTTTTTCCTTGTTCCTGTTCAGCAGCGCGACCGTTCAGGCCGCAAAGATTCCCAGGAACTGCTCAAGCGCCGCGTCGAGCTTCTCCTTGAGATCGTCATCGAGTTCTTTTTTCTCGGCTATGGCCGGCAGCAACTCGGCATGGGAGTTGTCGAGGTAACTCATCAACTCGCTCTCGTAGCGCCCCACATCCGACGGCCTGACATCGCCCATCAAGCCGTTGGTCGCCGCGTAGAGAATCACCACCTGTCGCTCGATGGGCATGGGCTCGTACTGTCCCTGCTTGAGCACTTCGACGAGCAATTCGCCCTGGGCCAGCTGTTTCTGGGTGGCGGCGTCAAGATCGGATCCGAACTGCGCAAAGGCCGCCATCTCGCGAAACTGGGCGAGGTCAAGGCGCAGCGTACCCGCAACTTTTTTCATCGCCTTGATCTGGGCCGCGCCACCCACTCGGGAAACCGACAGGCCCACGTTCACCGCGGGGCGAACGCCTGAAAAGAACAGGTCCGACTCGAGGTATATCTGCCCGTCGGTGATCGA
>DBZX01000015.1:11457-22820 GCA_002311335.1 bacterium UBP10_UBA1149 | reverse complement strand
ATCACGTTGGTGGGAATATAAGCCGCCACGTCGCCCGCCTGGGTCTCGATGATAGGCAGGGCCGTGAGCGAACCTCCACCCACGGAGTCATTCATCTTGGCCGCACGCTCGAGCAAGCGCGAGTGCAGGTAGAACACGTCACCCGGGTAGGCCTCGCGTCCCGGCGGCCGTCTGAGCAGCAACGACAACTGGCGATATGCGGTGGCCTGCTTGGACAGATCATCAAAAACGATCAGGGCGTGCTGGCCGTTGTCGCGAAAGTACTCGCCCATGGCCACCCCGGCGTAAGGCGCGAGGAACTGCAGCGGCGCCGCCTCCGAGGCAGTGGCCGAGACCACTATGGTGTAGTCCATCGAGCCATGTTTCTTGAGGCGGTCTACCACCTGCGCCACCGACGAACGCTTCTGGCCGATGGCGACGTATATGCAAACCACGTCGCCGCCCTTCTGGTTGATTATGGTGTCTATGGCCACCGCGGTCTTGCCGGTCTGTCGGTCCCCGATGATCAGCTCGCGCTGGCCGCGGCCGATAGGGATCATCGAATCTACGGCCTTGATGCCCGTCTGCAGCGGCTCGTTGACAGACTGGCGATCGACGATGCCGGGCGCCTTGACCTCGATGCGGCGGTTCTCGTTGCTCTCGATATCACCCAGCCCGTCTATGGGCTGGCCAAGGGCGTTGACCACCCGCCCGAGCAGGCCCTTGCCCACCGGAACCTCGGCGATACGACCGGTGCGCTTTACCTCACCGCCCTCGGCTATTTTTTCCGGGTCACCGAACACGGCCGCACCAACGTTGTCCTCTTCGAGGTTCAACGCCATGCCGTAAATACCACCCTCAAACTCAAGCAGTTCGCCCAGGGCGACGCGGTCGAGTCCGTGTATGCGGGCGATGCCGTCGGCGCTCGAAAGCACGCGACCGGTTTCACGGATCTCAACCTCGCGGTCAAAGTTCCGTATCTGGTCCCTGATAATATCGCTGATCTCTGATGCCCTGATCTGCATCACTTCTCCCTCGGGGCGTGTTGCCCGATTTCCCTGTTGTCTTTTTCAGTCGTCATTTCTGCGTTCGCTCTTCTTCCGGGGTACTCGGCCAACGATACTCAGCCGTTCCCGCCCATGCTGCGGGCCAACCTTCGCAAGCGCGTGCGCACGCTACCGTCAAATACCCGTCCCTGCACTTCTACTTCGATCCCGCCCAGCAGGTCAGGATCAACCTCGAGCTCGGGCAGCACGGTGCCACCTGTCCGACCACCCGCGAGATCGGCAAACCGCTGTGCGATGGAATCGAGCTCGGCCGCCGTAAGTTCGCTGGCCGACCTGACCGCGATTCTTACGCGACCCTCGACCTCGTCCTCCATGGCACGGTAACACTCATCTATGGCCGGCAGTTCGGCCAGCCTGTCCTTTTTGGCGAGCAACCTCACGAAACGCCCTATCGTTGAACCCTCGCCCGCACCCGCCACCATGGCGACGGCAATTCGCTGTCGTTGGGCAAGGCCCATGCGGCCGGCGGCCAGCGGGTCGCCTTCCAACCGGCCCAGGCCATCGGCGAGTTGCGCCAGGTCCTGCCCGGTTTCCTGTACCCGGTTTTCTTCTCCGGCCAATGAAAACAGGGCCCGGGCGTAGCGCCGTGCTGCGGCTCCCGAAATCACTGGACGCTGTTCTCCCCGGTAGTCTTCTCGGCCGCCGATACCTCTTTGAGAAACTCTTCGATCAGGCGGCTGCGATCGTTGTCGCCGAGTTTGCTGGCCAGTGTCGTAGAGGCCAGCTCAGCAGCGAGCCGCGCGGCCTCGGCACGCAACTCGGAACGTGCTGTCTCGTAGTCACTTCGCGCGGTGCGACCGACTTCAGTAAGCATGCGCTCGGCAGCTTCACGCGCGGCCACGAGCAATCGCTTGCCGTCGGCCTCGGCCATGGCCCTGAGCTCCGCCGTCAGTTCTTCGCGCGCCTGGTCAAGACCCGCCAGCTTTTCCTGGTACTCGGCCTGCACGCGCTCGGCCTCTTCTTTTGCGCGTGCGGCGGCCGACATGGCTTCCACGAGCTCCTTGCGACGAGAGGCGAGGAAATCGCGCAGCGGCGCCGAGGTGAAACGGTGGAACAGGAACACGAACAGGCAGAAGTTGAATACCGAAGCACCAAAATTGAACCAATCGCCACTGCTGAGATGATGCTCGCTGGCTTGACCGGCATCGCCGGCTGCCAGTGCAAGACCAGCGCCCGCGAAAACTGCCACCAGCGTGGCGGCGGCCGAAAAAGCTGCGGGACGGGCAAGCCGGGCTGCGCTGGTTCCGGTCACGATTGCCCACCGAGGACGGCCTTGACCATCTCGTCTGCCATCTCTTCTGATTGGGCCTTCAAGCTGCTGCGCGCTTCGTCGCGGCTCTGCCAGACTTCCTTCCTGAGTACGGCCAGGTTGCTGGCGGCCTCTTCGCGGGCCTTCTCAAGGATCGCGGCCTCGTCTACGCGCGCCTGGCTCCTGACTTCTTCGGCAGCCACCTGGGCCTGGGCCCTGCTGGCCTTGAGCTCCTGCTCGTAACGCTCGTTCATCCGCTGGGCTTCTTCGCGACCGCTGGCGGCAAGGTCCTGATCGCCGGCCGTGCGCTGTTCGCGCTCCTCGAGCAGGCGCCCGAAAGGCTCAAACAACAGGCGATTGAGCAGGTAAGCGAGTACAAAAAAGCTTACCAGCTGAATGATAAAGGGAGCTTGCAGTTCGAAATTCATCTATCGAACGGTCCAGTCAAAAGATCCTGTGTCAAGGTCACAGCGCAGTGGAGGCAACCACGCCGATAACCGGTTTGTAGATCAAAGCGGGCCCTTCCAGCGCCCAACGCGCCGGAACCTCGCGGCACAACCTTGCTTGGCTAACACCGCCCGAAGAGCTTGTCAAAACTGCTCCCGGGCGAAGACCCGCCAGGGTCAGGACAGCAGCCGATCGGCCAGCCCGCTGAGTTCTTCTTCCGAGTAGAACTCGATCTCCACGCGACCGCCCCTGCCCTTGCGACGCACCCGCACGCGGGTGGACAGCGCACGCCCGAGCTGCTCCTCCAGTCCTCTTGTTTCGAGCTCCGCAGGGCCGTCCTTCGAGCCGGCCTGCCCTCCATCGTCGGAGGCACTGTCAGCCTGGGCGTCGGTGATACGGCGCACTTCTTTCTCTGTCTGCCTGACCGACAGACCCCGTTTGCACACGCTCTTTGCCGCCTTTATCTGCAGGGCGGCGGTCGGCAGGGCGAGCAACGCGCGGGCGTGCCCCTCGCTCAACTCCGAGCTCTCGAGCAGTTCTTTGACCGGCGCCGGTAAGCCGATCAGGCGCAGCGAGTTGGCAATGCTTGCACGCGACTTACCCACCCGCCTGGCGACATCCTCCTGGGTGTAGCCATACTCGTTGACCAGTCGCCGATAGGCCGAAGCCTCTTCCAGGGGCGCGAGGTCCTGCCTCTGTATGTTCTCAACGAGCGCAAGTTCGACCAGCTCGGCCTCGGAAACCTCTTCGCGCACGATGACCGGCACCTGCTTCAGACCAGCCAGTGTGGCCGCACGCAGGCGGCGTTCGCCGGCTATGACTTCGTAGCCACCCTTGCTCCGAGTAACAACCAGCGGCTGTATGATACCGTTCTGCTTGATCGAATCCGCAAGCTCGCGCATCGGCTGCTCATCAAAGTTGCGCCGTGGCTGACCGCGGCCCGCCCAGATGCGCTCGACGTCCACCAGGCCCTGGCCCTTGGGCCAGGTCGGCAGGCCACCAGCCCCTGGCTTTACTTCTGTCCGCGCAGAGCTCTCCGACGACGCGGCTTCGGGCTCGGCTTCATTGGCAGTGGCCGCCCCGAATATCGCGTCAAGCCCTTTGCCCAGTGCTTGTCTCCTGCTCACTGTGACCTCCTGCCCGACTCTCCGACGAGCTTGTTTTTAATATTTTCGTCAGCAATTCTTCACCTGCCGCGCGGTAGGCTTCGGCCCCCTTCGACGCCGGGTCGTACAACAGCACCGGCAAGCCGTGCGAAGGGCTCTCACTTATCCGCACGTTGCGCGGGATGACGGTGCTCAACACCAGGCTCTGAAAATGCTTCCTCACCTGCTCGGCCACCTGCCGGCTGAGCGTGGTGCGACCATCAAACATTGTCAGCAGTATGCCGTCGACCACCAGCGCTGGGTTGAAAGCGCGGCGTATGCGCTCCACCGTGTCGAGCAGACCAGTCAGGCCCTCGAGCGCGTAGTACTCGCACTGCAGTGGGATGAGCACCGAGTCAGCCGCCGACAGCGCGTTGACGGTAATCATCCCGAGCGAAGGAGGACAGTCTATAAGAACGCATTCATAGCCAGACCGTACTTCCTCGAGCTTTTCGCGCAGGCGGTACTCCCTGGCCTCTTCGCTGATAAGTTCAAGTTCGGCCCCCGCCAGGCTGCGATCAGCAGGAATAACGTCGAGTTCGGCAAGCCCGGTGGTGCACAGGGCCGATGAAGCCGGCGTGTCGTTAACGAGGAGGTCGTAGACCGTGACCCCGCTACTGCTGCTGGCTCCAACCCCACTTGAAGCGCTGCCCTGGGAATCAAGATCGACGAGCAGCGTACGGTGGCCGGTCAGGGCCAGCGCAGCAGCCATGTTGACGGCAGTCGTGGTTTTACCCACGCCACCTTTCTGATTCGCTACCGCTACTATCCGCCCCATCGAACCATCCGCTCTTCTCCCCTTGGAATTATCACGCCAGAAGCCTGATTGCGAGCCTTCTGGGCACAGCGGCAGGCACATTCGGCGATACAGGCGGCCTTATACGGATCCAGGGGCGGAATTCATTCCGGCTGAAAATTGTTTCACGTGAAACATCTACCGGAAGCAAAGCAGCGCTGAGGCCAACTTATGAAACGATCTGCCACGGACTGAGCCGGAAATTGTTTCACGTGAAACAATCTGGCGACGATTCAGCCCTGGCCGTCGTCGTTCAGGCGATAAACAAAGAGCCGGCGGCCACCGGCCTGACCGAGATCGTAATCCCGCTGCCGCTCGAGTTGCAGGCCGCTTTGTCCGGGGTCGGGCTGAGCGGCAGCGCCGCCGGCCATGACCAGCAGGCGCCCCCCCTCGCGAAGCAAACCCGCCCCCGTCTCCATGAAACGATGCGGGGCCTGAAAAGCCCGCGACACCACGGCGTCAAAGCGCCGATCCCGAACCCCGGGAGATTCGACGTCCTCGTTGATCACGCTGCAATCAGTCAGCTGACAGCACCTGATCACCTGCTCCAGGAAGCCCGCCCGCTTGCGACGTTTCTCGACCAGGGTCACGCGCACGCCCGGCAGAACCACCGCCAGGGGCACACCCGGCAAGCCCGCGCCGCTTCCGAGGTCAACAATGTCCCTGCATCCCGAAAGGCAGTCCACCAGGGCCAGCGAATCAAGCAGCTGGGCTTCTACGGCCTGCTCTCGGGGGATAGCTGTGAGCCGCTGGACCCTGTTCCAACGGTAAAGTTCGTCGAGATAATTAATCAACCTGAGCGCGATCTCATCGTCCAGCGCCAGCCCCAACGCGGCTGCTCCAGCCTGCAGCCTGGAGAGCTCGTCTTTCATGCACTGCGCTTTTTGAGATGAATCGCGATGGCCGACACCGAGGCCGGTGTCAGGCCACTTACCCGGGAGACCTGCCCCAGCGAAGCAGGCCTGATACGCGCTAGTTTCTCCCGGGCCTCGGCCGACAAGCCCTTGACGGCCTCGTAGTCAAAATCCTCGGCCAGGGAAGTACCCTCAAGCTTTTTCATGCGCTCAACCTCTTCGCGTTGGCGGCCGAGGTAGCCATCGTAGGCCGCCTCGGTCTGCACCAGGGCTGCCACGTCAGGCTCGACGCGGGGCAGGGCGGTCAAGCCAGCCCGTACAACCAGGCGGCTGAGAAGCTGGTAGTCAATCGCCGGCCGCCTGAGCATCTCCCAGCAACTGTTAGAGCCGGTAGGCACCGCTATCCCCGCCTCACCAAGGCCGGCTCGAAGCTCGCCGTCTGGATTGAGCCGGGTTGACTTCAGGGCCGCGGTGGCCCGGCGCAAGCCGCTCTCCCTGCGCTCAAGCGAGGCCAGCCGCTTGCCGCTCAGGACGCCGATCGACCGCGCGTGGGCGGCGAGCCTCAGGTCAGCGTTGTCCTCTCTGAGCAGCAATCGATACTCGGCCCTCGAAGTGAACATACGGTAGGGTTCGCCCTCAACACCCCGGGTAACGAGATCGTCTATCATCACGCCAATGTATGCCTCATCGCGAGCCAGCAGCAGGGCATCGCTACCGGACACCAGGCGCACGGCGTTGATGCCTGCCATCAGGCCCTGGGCGGCGGCCTCTTCGTAGCCAGTGGTTCCGTTGATCTGACCGGCCAGGAACAGTCCGCCCAGCACCCGGGTCTCCAAGGACGGACCGAGCTGGGTGGGCTCCACGTAGTCGTACTCTATGGCGTAGCCCGGCCTGACAATGATGGCCTGCTCCAGCCCCTCGATGCTGTGCACGAACTGTTCCTGCACCTCCAGCGGTAAGGCGGTCGACAGCCCGTTGGGATAGACCTCGTCGCTGTCCAGGCCTTCGGGTTCAAGAAAGATCCGATGGGTATCCCGCTCGGGAAAGCGTACGACCTTGTCCTCCAGGGCCGGGCAGTAGCGGGGACCGCCGCATTCTATCGTGCCGTTGTACATCGGCGATTTCTGGAGGTTATCGTTTATAATGCGATGCGTCATCGGGTTGGTCGCGGTGAGGTAGCAGCTCAACTGCGGCAGGGGAGGGACGATGTCGTCAAAAGAAAAAGTCGGCATGTCGGGGTCGCCCGGCTGCTCGACCAGGCGATCCCAGGCTATGCTGCGCGCCGACAGCCGCGGACAGGTACCCGTCTTCAACCTGCCGGTGAGCAAGCCGACATCGCGCAACGAAGCGCTCAGCCCGTGCGAGGCCCGGTCGCCGGCCCGACCGCCACTGCTCTGCCTATCGCCTTCGCGGATCAGCCCCTCAAGAAAAGTTCCCGTGGTAACGATCACAGCAGGCGCAAAGTAAGCTTGTCCGCCGCCGCTCAGCACGCCCCGCACCCGGCCAGCATCGTGCAGCAGTTCGGTGACCTCGCCTTCAAGCAGGGTAAGCCCTTGCGTGTCGCGGGCCACCTGCGTCATGCGACGACTGTAGAGCAGCTTGTCGGCCTGGGCGCGGGTGGCCTGCACCGCTGGACCCTTGCGCGTGTTCAAGCGGCGGAACTGTATGCCACACTCGTCAATGGCACGGCCCATCTCGCCACCGAGGGCATCGATCTCGCGCACCAGGTGGCCCTTGCCTATGCCGCCAATCGCCGGGTTACATGACATGCGTGCAAGTCGGTTCGAGTCCATGGTCACGAGCAGCGTGCGACAACCCGAACGCGCCGCCAACAGCGCGGCTTCCATGCCGGCGTGACCTGCGCCGATGACGATTACGTCATAATCTGTATCCCTGCTTCCCATTGTCTCAGCCGCCGGCTCTCCTACTTGCCCACGCAGAACTCAGAAAATATCACGTCCAGTATCTCTTCGTTATCCAGGACCTCGGTAAGCGCCGACAGCCCTTCGAGCCCCTGCCGTAGCTCAAAGGCGAGCAATTCGCTACCGGCTCGGTCGCGCAACAGGCCACTGGCCTGCTGCAATGCGAGCGCCGCCTTTTCAAGCGAAACGCGGTGCCGCTCCCTGCCCATGAAGGCAGGTTGCCCGGGCTCGCCCAGTACGCTGTTGAGCTTGTCGCGAACGGTCTCGGCCAGCTGCTCACAGCCTTCGCCCGACAGCGCCGACACCCCGAGCACCGGCGCTCCATCAGCGGCCTGCGACAGGCGCGCGCTGTCCAGCGAGCAACCGAGATCGAGCTTGTTGAGCAACAACAGGTCGGCTCCAGCAGCAAGCTCAATATTGGCCTCGAGCAGTTCAGGCCGCGAACCGTCCACAACCAACACGCGCAGATCGGCCTCCTGCATGGCCTGTCGACTACGCTCGGTGGCGGCACGGTCGAGGTCGGTCATGTTCATGCTCGTGTCCCCGACCAGGTACTCGCCCAGGCCGGCGGTATCGGTCATCACCAGCGCGAGGCCGGCAAGTTCGACGGTCTCCTGTACGCAATCGCGGGTGGTTCCGGGTTCGCTTGAGACGAGCACCCTGCCGTGCCCGAGCAGGGCGTTGAAGAGACTCGACTTACCGGCATTGGGCAAGCCGTAGAGCACCAGTCGACAACCCTCGCGCAAGCGACGGCCGAGGGTGAAAGAATCGAGCAACGAGGCCACTTCGGATTGCAGACCTGCCAGCGCCCGCAGCGACGCCTCGGGATCGGGTTCTCCGATTTCGTCTTCGCTGAAATCAACGTCGGCTTCGGCCGCCGCCAGCAGCCCGCACAGCTGCTCCCTGAGCGAAGCCAGCCTGGCCGACAGACCGCCCTGTAACTGCTCCCAGGCGGCTTCGGCCGCTAGTCCGGCAGGCGCGTTTATGAGATCGATCAAGGCCTCGGCCTGGCTCAGGTCCATGCGGCCGTTGAGCACCGCCCGGCGCGTGAACTCGCCCCTGTCAGCGGGCCTGGCGCCGGCTGCGTGAACCGCGCCCATGATTCTCTCTACCACCACGGGCGAACCGTGGCACTGGATCTCGAGGCAGTCTTCGCCGGTGAAACTGCGGGGACCCGGCATCACGACACACAACACCTCGTCAATCGGGCGTTCGCTGTCGGGGTCGACCGCGGTGCCGTGGCTGAGCTTCCAGGGCTCGAGGGGACGGTCGGAGGACGGTCGAAAAACCGCCGCGGCTATGGCTGGTACCAGCGCCCCGCTGACCCTCACGACGGCTATAGCCGCTGTACCGGCGGCCGTAGCGCAGGCAGCGATCGTGTCGGTCTTGTACAAGGGCGCGCCCCGCTCAGGCAGCCACCGGAGCGGGAGCGTGACTGTCTATTTCCTGGTCCTGGCCGAACTCGCCTTCGCTGACCACGGCCTCATCCACAACCGGCAACATGCGTATCTTACGATAAAAGCCAGAGCCCAGTACGCGCAGCTTGAGACCCTCGGTCTCGGCCAGGGCTCCCTGGAAAACCCGCCGGTCCGCCGGGCTCATGGCCGCCAGCTGAACGCCCTTTACGTCGCCGATCACCTGCTCGCCCAGCCTGGCTGCAAGAGCTTCAAGCACGGTGGCCCGCAGCGCGCGGTAGTCGCCTATATCGACGGTGACGCGCAGGCGATCAGCCCGCTCGCCTTTGTGAATCATGCGGTTGAGCAAGTGCTCCAGCGCGTCCAGGCACTCGGCCTCGGGGCCGACCAGCATGGCGTCGGTTTCGGACCTGACCCTCACCACGACTTCGTTGCCGTCGTCTACGAGGCTGGCGCTCACCCGGCCTGGAAAACCCATGGAAGCGATCAACTGGCCCATGAGTTCGGCTCCGCGATCGCAAAGTTTTACTTTTTCTTCTTCGCTCAAGGGCGGCGAGGGGGCCTGCTTCTCCGGTTGCTTCTCGGGCTGTTTCTCCCGCTGGCCACCGGTTTGCTGGCTATCGGCCTGTTGCTGCTGGCCGCCGGATTGCTGGCTATCAGCTTGCTGACCGCCACCCTGACCACCTCGGCCCCTGCCGCGACGGCCACGCCGCCGCCGACTACCACTGCGGGCTTCCTGGTTGCCGCCCTGGGCACCGTTGCCGCCCTGGCGAGAAGCGCTGTCGCCCTGGCGAGAAGCGTTGTCGCCCTGGCGAGAAGCGTTGTCGCCGTCCGCAGCCGAAGCTCCACCACCACGATTCCTGTTGTCGTTGCGCTTCTTATCGTCGCGCCGCCCACGGCCGCCACCCTCTCGGCGATTGCCGCCACGAGAAGCTCCACCATCGCCTTCGCCGCCACGACGACGTCCGCGCCGCCGCCGTCCGCTCTGCTCGGCCATGTCGTAACTCTGACCGTCCTCCATGACACCCGGACGGGGCGTTGCCCGTACCTGGGCACGACGGGCGCCCACGCCAAGGAACCCCTTGCGCGGATGCCGCTGTATTTTTATCTCAACACGATCACGAGTCAGCCCAAGCTGATTAAGAGCCAACTGAATGGCTTCTTCGACCGTAACTCCCTGTACCTCGACGCTATCTGACATCGGCTTATTACTCCTGTGTCCGCTGCCGGTTGGTGTGGTACTGCTGCGCGATTGAAAGCAGGTTATTCGTGAACCAGTACAACACCAGGCCGGAGGGAAAGTTTACAAACATGACTGTGAAGACGACGGGCATGAGCATCATCATCTTCTGCTGGGCGGGATCTCCCATGCTCGGGGTCATGCGCTGTTGGAGGACCATGCTGGCCCCCATGAACAGGGTCATGACCGGTATTCCGGGCGGGGAGACAAAAGGAATGGCCAGGCTACCGAGTCTGTCGGGCTGCGACAGGTCGGTCATCCAGCCTATGAAAGGGGCGTGACGTAGCTCAATTGCCTGCATGAGCGCGTTGTACAAGCCCAGGAACACGGGGATCTGCACCACCATCGGCAGGCAACCCGAAAGCGGGTTCACCTTGTGACGGCGATAGAGCTCCATCATTTCGCGATTGAGGGTCTCGCGATCATCTTTATACTTTTCCTGTATCTTCTTGAGCTCAGGCTGCACTTTCTGCATGGCCTTCATGGCGTGGGCCTGTCGCTTGTTGACGGGGTAGAACAGCACCCTCACGCCCAGCGTGAGCAGCAGTATCGCCACCCCGAAATTGCCCACGTAGCGCTCCAGAAAAATAAGCGCCTCGAGCATCGGTCGGGCTATGGCCGAGAACCAACCCAGGTCGATTGCCGTGTCGAGCGAGTGGCCGACGTCTTCGAGCAGGTGCAACCGCTTAGGCCCAACGAACAGGCTCCAGGCCAGGCTGTCGGCGCCGTCCTCCCACAAGGTGACTTCGCCCAGGCCTGATCCCGCGGCGGCAACAAACCGCAGCGCGGTAGTTTCGGGCGGAAAAAATGCCGCCATGAAATAGTGGCTTGCGTAGCCCGCCCAGGTAATCTGGCCCAGCTGGATCAGGGGCTCTTCGAGCCCCGACGCCGCGCTTGCCTCCAGCTCACCGTCTATGAACGCCACGGGCCCTTCTGTCCCCGCAAAGCGGTTGGCCTGTTGGCCCAATTGCCGGGTCCAGGACAAGCCGGTTGAGCGACTACCCTCGGCCTTTACCTCGAGCTCTACGTCGAGAACGTAAGAACCCCCGTGCAGGGTCACGCGCTTGGTGATCTCTTCGCCCGCCGGGCCCTGGCCACGCATGACCACTGCCGTATCGGTCCCGAGCCTCTGCACGTCGAGTTCGTAGACAATGTTGCGGTCGTCGCGCGGCTGGCCCTCGCCGTCGGTCCAGTAGGCACCAAGCGGCAACAGGCTGCCGGCGGTTACCATGTCGAGCAGGTCACTATC
>DBZX01000015.1:0-11343 GCA_002311335.1 bacterium UBP10_UBA1149 | reverse complement strand
ACAGCCTCGACGAGATCGCTGGAAAGCTCGGCCAGCTGTTCGACGCTTCCCGGCGTGAAATGAATGGGGTCGGCCAGCAGTCCGCGGGCTTCAACCGGGGGCAGCTTCAGTGCCGGTACCGGCGCCGTCGGCGACACCGGCGGCGGGATGACCGCTCCCGATAAATCACCGCCCGTAGGTGCGCTGCCAAGGCCGGGTTGCAACCTCCCCGCTTGCTGTTGACCGGGGGGAACCTGCGGTTGGGGCGCAAAAAGATACTGGTAGCCAACCAGGATCCCGACCGAAAGTATAAATGCTAGTAGTGCTCTCTGTTCCACCAAGCGGCCCCATTTTAAGGCCGCAACCTGGCTCTTGGTTTCAACCCACTGGGTCGTAACCCCCGTCGGTGAACGGGTGACAGCGGGCCAATCGCGACAGCGCTCGTGCGCTGCCTGAAATCGGTCCGTATCTATCTATCGCGGTCATGGCATAGGCGGAGCAACTGGGATGGTAGCGACAACTGGGTCCGAGTAGCGGGGATAAAACAGCACGGTAAACGCGGATCACAAAGACCAGCGCGGCCGCTGTAAAAGCAGCCCAACTGGCACCGATAGTCGCCAGGCGTCCAAGCCCGGGCGCTGACGGATCGGCCATCACTGGACCTCCGTCATTCGGTGTTAATGCCCACGAGGGCCGCAAGTTCCGTTTCAACATCCCTGTAACTCAAGCTGTCAGCACCCGCTCTGGCTATGACTACGAAATCGTGAGCCGGCTGCAGTTTGTTATAATTTAACCTGAAAAATTCTCTGACTCTTCGCTTAATACTGTTCCTTTTGACCGCCGAGCCTACTCTGCGACTCACCGTTATGCCCAGTCTGACGTCCTCCGTCGGCCCGGGACAAGCGATCAAAACAAAATGCGGTCCTCTCTTGCCGCGATTACTTCGCTGGATCCGCAGAAACTCCGCACGCTTGCGCAAACGACGAGAGCGGGGGTAAGTAAGCCCCATGTGCCTGAGCCCCATGTCCTTGAGACCCGTATCCCGTCGGCTTGTCAGCCCGCCTGTCAGCCCCTGGCCCGCTTGGGAGGGGTGGAGACCGCAAGGCGTTTGCGCCCCTTGGCGCGACGATTTCTGATCACGCTACGCCCGCCTGGAGATGACATACGCGCCCTGAACCCATGCCGCCGACGGCGACTCTGATTACTAGGTTGATAGGTTCTTTTCACGTATTCAGCTCCAGTCTGGACCTTGCGCAGAGTTCCACGCAGCATCCAACCGGGCAAAGCTGTCACAGCGATTCTATCTTGTCAATTGTACACGGCCTGGAGCAGCAGCGTAGTTATTCTATATTCCAGGGGTTTAGCGCCGCCGGGGCCACTATCGAAGGTGGTCCGGACGGAGGATGAAGAGAATTCGGACGCCCCCGCAGCCGGCTCAGTGAAACTCGGGCTTGAGACTGCGCCCGAGCAGCTCCGAGAGAGCCTGGGGCGGGGCCATGCCGTTGTAAAGCACCTCGTAGCAGGTCTCGACTATGGGCATTTCGACACCGTGCCTGTCTGCCAGCATCTTGACCGAGCGCGTATTGCGCACGCCCTCCACCACCATGCGCATGCTGCCCAGGATCTGCTCCACGTCCTCGCCGCGGCCTATTCGCAGGCCGAACTGGCGGTTGCGGCTCAGGTCGCCCGTGCAGGTCAGCACCAGGTCGCCCAGTCCCGACAAGCCCGACAGTGTTTCGGGACGAGCGCCGAGCGCCGCGGCAAGGCGCTGCGTTTCGGCCAGCGCCCTGGTTATCGTGGCTGCCCGCGCGTTGTGTCCCAGGCCCAGCCCGTCGCCGACACCCGTGGCAATGGCAATGACGTTCTTCACCACGCCGCCCACTTCGACACCGGTCACGTCGGTGCTGCTGTAGACCCTCAGGTTGAGAGACGCAAAGTTGTGCTGGATACCCTCGGCGGTCTCCTGGTCAGCGGCCGCGGCTACCACCACGGTGGGCATTCCGGCTGCCACCTCGGTGGCAAAGCTTGGTCCTGACAGGACCCCAACGCGCGGCATGACAGCGCTGCTGTCACCCTGTCGCTGTGCGGCGAGGCATTCGCCAATTACCGCGGTCATGGTGGCACAGCTTTCGTCTTCGATGCCCTTGGATGCCGACACCACCACTGCGTCGTCCTCGATCCACGGGGCCACCGCAGTCATGGTCTCGCGCATTGCGTGCGAGGGCACAACCGCCACCACGAGGCGGGCGCCGGCGAGCGCCTGCTCGGCATCACTGGTCGCCTTGAGATCTTCGTTGAGTTTCAGCCCGGGCAGGTAGACCGGGTTCTCGTGCCTGGCGTTGACCGCCGCTGCGACTTCTTTGCCCCGCGACCAGAGTACCGTTTCGTGGCCGTTCGCCGCCAGCAGGCTAGCCAAGGCTGTTCCCCAGCTACCAGCGCCCAGCACCGCAGCCTTCACGGGCACGCCGCCTAGTCTCCCTCTTCCGGTGTTTCTTGATCGTCCATCGACTCGGTGTCGACCTCGGCCACAAGCGCCACCGAGGCCACTTTCTCGCCACTACCGGAGTCTACCTTCACCAGGCGCACGCCCTGGGTCTGGCGCCCGATGACACGAATGTCGCCCACGCCCATGCGAATGAGCTTGCCGCCGTCTGTAACCAGTACGACGTCCTCGTCAACATCGGCAATCTGTACCACTCCGACGACCTGGCCGGTCTTGGGGGTAACCTTCATGGTGTAAACGCCCTTGGCGCCGCGCTTCACCAGCCGATAGGTCTCGATCTTGCTGCGCTTGCCGTATCCGTTGGCCGACACCGTTAGCAGCGTGGCTCCAGCCTCGACGACCTCCATCGACACCACGACGTCGCCCTTACCCAGGGTGGCACCGCGCACTCCACCGGCCGTACGGCCCATCGAGCGAACATCGGTCTCCTTGAAACGCACCAGCATTCCGTTGCGGGTGGACAGCGCCATTTCCTTGGAGCCGTTGGTGATGCGCACCGAGATCAACTCGTCGTTGCCCGCAAGGTTGATGGCCCTTATGCCGTTGGCCCGGGGTCGCGAAAAATCCATCAGCGGCGTTTTCTTCACCGTCCCGGCCCGCGTTGCAAAGAACACGAACTGTTCCTTGGTGAACTCGCGCACCGCCAGAAACGCCGACAACTCCTCGCCGGGCTGAAGGGGCAACAGGTTCACTATCGCCTTGCCACGGGCCACGCGCCCGGCCTGCGGCAGCTCATGAACCTTTCGCCAGTACACCCGGCCGCGGTTGGTGAAAAACATCAGGTAGGAGTGGGTGGAGGCCACGAACATGTGCTCGATGAAGTCCTCTCCCTTGGTCCCGGCCCCGGTTTTGCCGCGTCCACCGCGCCGCTGCTGCCTGTACAGCGAAGTCGCGTTGCGCTTGATGTAACCCTCGTGGGAGACGGTAACCACCATCTCTTCGTCCACGATCATGTCCTCGATGCCGATGTCGTCGGTAGCATCGGCTATCTCGGTACGACGCTCGTCACCGTATTTCAGCGCCAGCTCTTCGAGCTCGGTCGAAATAATTTTCAACACCTCGGCCTTGTCCGAGAGTATTTTCTTCAGCTGGCGTATCAGTCCACGAACTTCCTTGTGCTCTTCGAGAATCTTATCGCGCTCGAGTCCGGTCAAGCGCTGCAGGCGCATGTCGAGGATGGCCTGGGCCTGCACCAATGACAGCTCAAACTTTTTGATCAGCTGCTCGCGTGCGGTAACGGCGTCCTTGGCCTTGCGGATGAGCTTGATGACCGCGTCGAGGTTGTCTAACGCGATCTTGAGGCCGTCGAGTAGGTGCAGCCTCGCCTCGGCCTTGCGAAGATCAAACGCAGTGGCCCGGGTGATCATCTCGCGCCGGTGATCAATAAAGTGAACCAGCGCCGACTTGAGGTTGAGCACCTTGGGCACGCCGTCCACCAGGGCGACCATGCGCACCGAGAAGGTCTGCTGCATCTGCGTGTGCTTGTAGAGGTTGTTGAGCACCACCAGCGGTACGGCGTCCTTCTTGAGCTCCACCACGATGCGCATGCCATCGCGGTCCGACTCGTCACGGAGGTCGGAGATACCGTCGATTTTCTTGGCGTTGACCAGCAGCGCAATCTTCTCGATCAGCGTCGACTTGTTCACCTGGTAGGGGATCTCGTTGATCACGATGCGCGAGCGCCCGGTACGCGAATCGGTCTCAGTGCTGGCATTGGCCCGTACCTGCAGTTTGGCCCGTCCGGTCTGGTAGGCTTCCTTGATGGGCGCCCGCCCGAATATGGTGGCACCGGTAGGAAAATCCGGCCCCTTGACGTGCTTCATAAGCCCGTCGATCGAGATCTCGGGGTCGTCGATGAGGGCGCGCAGCGCAGCGCAGATTTCGCGCAGGTTGTGGGGGGGGATCGACGTCGTCATGCCCACCGCGATACCGGTCGCGCCGTTGATGAGCAGGTTGGGCACGCGCGCAGGCATGACCGTGGGCTCGGCCGTGCTGCCATCGTAGTTGGGAATGAACTCGACGGTTTCCTTGTCGATGTCGACGAGCATTTCGCCTGCCAGCCGCGACATGCGGATCTCGGTGTAACGCATTGCTGCAGCAGCGTCACCGTCTACCGAACCAAAGTTGCCCTGCCCGTCAACGAGCAGGTAGCGCAGCGAAAAATTCTGGGCCATGCGAACGATTGTGTCGTAAACCGCCTGGTCACCGTGCGGGTGGTATTTACCGATAACGTCACCGACCACGCGCGCTGATTTCTTCGGCGGCTTATTCCAGTCGTTGCTAAGATCGTGCATCGCGTAGAGCACGCGACGGTGCACGGGTTTCAATCCATCGCGCACGTCGGGCAACGCACGACCGATGATGACACTCATCGCGTAGTCCACGAAGGACGTACGCATCTCGTCTTTGATCTCTATGGGTAGCTCGGCGCGGCGTACGTTAGCTTCCATGCTTCATACCGCTAGACGTCCAGGTTGCGCACATCGAGCGCGTTGGCCTCGATGAACTCCCGGCGGATCTCCACGTTTTTGCCCATGCAGAGGCTGATCATGAAGTCAGCTCCCGGTGCGTCTTCCATGGCCACCTTGAGCAGCACCCTGCGCTCGGGGTCCATGGTGGTCTCCCACAACTGCTCGGGGTTCATTTCGCCGAGCCCCTTGTATCGCTGCACGACCAGGCCCTTCTGGGCCCCCTTCATGATCACGTCGTAGAGCTCGTTGAGGCTTGCCGCCTCACTGGTGCCTGTCCCATTCTCAATCTGGAAGGGTGTCTTGCCCAGCCCTTCGAGCTCGCCCAGCAAGCGCGACAGCGTCGAGAACTCGGGCGACCCCAGCAACTCGGTATCCACCATGGTGACCGTCGAACGACCGTTGACAGTGGTGCTCACCACCATCCTCTCGCAACCGTGTTCGGGATCTTCCTCGCAAGTTACGCTGTAGGGCGCAGACTCCGGGTGACGTTGATCGAGCTCGCTCTTGAGACGCTTGCCCGCCTTGCGCAGAACTGTTTTCTTGCCCAGGCTCGCTACGCTGATTTCGCCGTCGCCAGCCACCGCGCTTATGACCGCGCGATCGCGACGCTTCATCTCGAATACGTCGAGCAGGTCGCTTACACGCGTGAGCCTGGTGAGCGCCTTCGTCAGGGCCGCCGTCGTAATCGCTTTGCCGGCACCCTTGCCGCGTACATTGAGGCCTTCCACCCCGAGTTCTATAAGGTGCGCGTCGAGCGCCGGCTGATCCTTGAGGTACTGCTCCTTGCTCGATTTCTTGACCCGGAACAACGGGGGCTGGGCGATGTACAGGTGACCGCTTTCAATCAGGCGACGGTAGTTGCGAAAGAAAAACGTGAGCAGGAGCGTACGGATATGCAGGCCGTCCACATCGGCATCGGTCATGATGATGACCTTGTGGTATCTCAGCTTGGACAGGTCATCGGCGTCTTCGCCCACGCCCAGCCCCAGCGCCATCACCAGCAAACGTATGGCCTCAGACTGCAGCTGCTTGGCAACCGGCGCCTTCTCGATGTTGAGTATCTTGCCCCTGAGCGGAAGGATGGCCTGGTTGCGGCGATCACGGCCCTGCTTGGCCGAACCGCCGGCGGAATCTCCCTCGACTATGTAGAGCTCGCTCTCGGCGGGGTCGCGGCTCTGGCAATCGGCGAGTTTTCCGGGCAGGGCGCCGGACTCCAGCGCCCCCTTGCGACGAACCATGTCGCGGGCCTTGCGCGAGGCCACCCGCCCACGGGCCGCGTCGAGACACTTGTTGACTATCGCCCGGGCGTCGCGGGGGCTCTCTTCGAGCCAGGTCGCGAGACTCTCGTTCACCAGGGTCGCTACCAGGCCGCGCACCTCGCTGTTGCCGAGCTTGGTCTTGGTCTGCCCTTCGAACTGTGGCTCGGGCACCTTGACAGACAACACCGCGGCCAACCCTTCACGCGAGTCATCGCCTTCGATGGTGTCATCGTTTTTCTTGAGCAGGTTGTTGGCTACCGCATAAGCGTTTAGGGTTCGCGTGAGCGCTGAGCGCAGGCCGGCGATGTGGGTGCCGCCCTCGATGGTGTTGATGTTGTTGGCGAAGCTGTAAACGTTCTGCGTGTAGCTGTCGTTCCACTGCAGGGCGATCTCTATTTCAACCCCGTTACGCTCGCCGATCAGGTAAACGATCTTGTTGTTCACTACCTCGTGGTCACGGTTGAGGTGCTCCACGAACGAGACGATTCCGCCCTCGTAGTAGAACGTTTCCATCTGGCCTTTTTCCCGTTCGTCCTCCAGGGTGATGCGCACGCCGCTGTTGAGGAAAGCCAGCTCGCGCAGCCGCTTGGCGAGGATGCCGTAGTTGAACACCTCCACCTCAAAAATGCTGCTGTCGGGCTTGAACTTGACCGTGGTGCCCGACCTCTTGGTTTCGCCCACGGCCTTGAGTGCGCGCTTGCGCTTTCCCCGGTGAAACTCCTGCTGGTAGACCTTACCGTCGCGATAAATCTCTACCTCAAGATGTTCCGAAAGAGCGTTAACCACCGATACGCCGACACCGTGCAGACCACCCGAAACCTTGTAGGACCCCTTGTCGAACTTGCCGCCGGCGTGCAGCTTGGTCATCACCACTTCTGCTGCCGACACGCCCTCGGTGGGGTGTTTGTCTACCGGGATACCGCGGCCGTTGTCGCTGACCGTGATGCTGTTGTCGACGTGCATTTCAACCACCACGACGTCGCAGTGACCGGCGAGGGCCTCGTCGATAGAGTTATCAACAACCTCGAAAACCAGGTGGTGCAGACCGCGCTCACTGGTATCGCCAATGTACATGCCGGGCCGCTTACGGACCGCGTCCAGCCCCTCGAGGACTTTGATATTCTTGGCGGAGTAGTCTCCTGCCTGGGCCTTGGCCCTGCTCTTACCAGTCTTTTTTGTTGCTTTGGTCTTGCTCGCCATGCGATAAGAAAATCCTGATCCAGGAGGGTACGAACGCTTATCGAGGCGTGCCGGTCAGGCCCGCTTCGGACAGCGGTCGGTCAGCCTTCAAGGGGCCGTCCCGACACTGGCCAAAGTATCAATCAGGGCTCGGAAAGTAAAACGGGTCTATGACTGTTCACCCGCAAAAAACAAGGACGAAATCAGCCGACCAGGACCCCGATATTATTCCGTACCGGGATCTTTTTCGGCCCGACGGCCGAGCTCATATACGCATCGGCATAACGACGTAGCAGTAGCCCTTGTCGACTCCCCTGACAACGCCGGGGCTGAGCTGATCCTTGAGCGAAATCTCCACCTTCTCGTTGTTCGGAAGCACGTTGAGAACGTCGAGAAGGTACCGGCTGTTAAAGCCGATCTCGATCTCATCGCCCCCGTACTTGACCTTC
This sequence comes from bacterium UBP10_UBA1149, assembly GCA_002311335.1. Classification (GTDB taxonomy): domain Bacteria; phylum Desulfobacterota; class Binatia; order UBA1149; family UBA1149; genus UBA1149. Next base: position 3,503 of record DBZX01000015.1, on the reverse strand, counting down.
ACATCTTCGCTGGCTTCACCCAGGTCGGGGTTATTGGCCGACACCTCCAGAGAATCCTCCTGGACGCTGAACTTGATGCCACGGGCCCGCTCACTCGCAAGCAACGACACCCTGCGCACGGTCTGCAACAGGCTGTCCCGTTCGGCTACCATCAGGTGCGGAACCTTTTTTGGTACGACCTGGTTGTAGTCAGGAAAATTGCCCTCGACCAGGCGCATACTCATTATCACGCAGCCGGCTTCGAGGAAGGCCTCGTTGCCGGTGATCGACAGCTTTACGTCTGCTTCGGGGTCCATGTCGGTAAGTATCCTGGCGGTTTCCTGGAGGCCCTTGCGGGGCAGGATTACCCCGGTAGGAATTTTACCGCTGGTGTTCTTTTTTTCTATCATCGCCAGGCGATGACCGTCGGTGGCCACCATCCTGAGCAGGTCACCACTGGCGGCCGACTCGATGTAGACCCCGGCCAGGTTGGACCTGGTGTCATCGGTGGACACGGCAAAGATCGTTTTCTGTATCATGTCGAGAAGATCGTTGACCTTGAACGAAAGAACAGTCCTGTCGCTACCGTTTTCCGGTAAATCGGTGACCCCGGGATGGTCAGAAGGGTCGATTCCCATCAGCTTGAAGTCAGAGCGACCGTAAGCCACTTCGACCCAGCTGTTTTTGAGAACCTTGAGCTTGAGATCGCTGCCCTCCGGAGCCTCCCTGACAATTTCGAACAACTTGCGGGCCGATACGGCCACGACACCGGGTTTTTTTACCCGGGCCGGACAGGACTGGCGCAACCCGATTTCAAGATCGCTGGCCAGGACGATCACAGAGTCTGAATCTGTTTCGAGCACCACGTTAGTGAGCACTGCCATCGAGTGTCTTCGGTCGACCACTCCCTGGCAGCGGCTGAGTACGGTAAGGAAGGATTCTCTTTCTAAGGTTATCTCCATGCGGACCTCTTCAGTAATAAAGGAATAGTCTTATCCTGTTACTGTTGTTAGATGCCAACTTTCGAGGGATAAGCTCGTAAGTTGTTGTATTGATGTAATATTGTATGCACAGCAAGCCTGTGCACTTCCTGCTGACAGTGTGAGCATAACTCCGTTTTTGGTGTCGGGGCTGCGATATGCAAAGTCTGTGCACAGGCCACCGCATAACTTATCCACAGCCTATCATTCTCGTCACGGTGTCGACCATATCGCGAAAACGGGGGTCGTCACCACGCTTCTTTTCGACCACCCGGCAGGCGTGGACCACGGTTGAGTGATCGCGGCCGCCGAGGAACTCACCGATGCTGGGAAACGAAGCGCCGGCGTGGTTGCGCATGATAAACATGGCCACCTGCCTTGCTTCGGCCACTTTCTTGGTGCGTCGTCGTGCCGACAGTTCTCCGGGCCTGAGGCCGAAGTGGCGGCTGACCCCGGTGGCTATGTCCTTGAGGCCTACTTCCTGGGGGGAATTGCCGCCGCTGGTCGTGAGCAGTTTCCGGGCCAGGTCGAGTGTCAGCTCACAGCGGTTCAACGAAGCGTAAGCACTCAGGCGGGTGAGCGCGCCCTCGAGATCGCGGACGTTGGAGTCGATCTGAGCGGCCACGTAGCTCATCACTTCGTCGGGTACGCTGATGTGCTCGGCCTGGGCTTTGCGCCGCAGAATGGCCACGCGTGTTTCGGCGTCCGGTGATTGGATGTCGGCCACCAGGCCCCAACCGAAGCGGTTGCAGAGCCGTTCTTCAACACCCTGTATCTCGTTGGGAAACTTGTCCGAGGTCAGCACAATCTGCTTGCCGCTGTCATAGAGCGCGTTGAAGACGTGGAAGAATTCCTCCTGGGTGCGCTCGCGGCCGGCGAGAAACTGTATGTCGTCGACCACCAGCACGTCCATTCGGCGAACGCGGTTTTTGAATTCCTGCACGCGGTTGCGGGCTATCGCGTCGATGAGTTGGTTGGTGAAGCTGTCGGTGGACAAGAACAACACCCGCGCGTTGGGGTCAGAGTCGACGATGGCGTTGCCGATGGCATTTGCCAGGTGAGTTTTACCCAGTCCCACACCACCAAAAATAAAGAAGGGGTTGTAGAGCGCGCCCGGCTGCCCGGCCACCGCGCGGGCGGCGGCATGAGCAAACTGGTTGCTGGGGCCGACCACGAAGTTGTCGAAATCGTAGCGGTCGAGGAAGCCGCCGGGCCGTCGCGCCGGAGGTTTTCTGACTTTCTGGCTGGCCTTGACCGGCTCGTCGGCAAACAGGCTTCCCTGGGCCGGCTGCTCGTCGCAGACAAGGCGCAGGGTGTTCCGTTGTCCACTGGCCTCGGTCCAGGCTGTGGATATGTCGTCGAGAAAGTTCTCCTCTATCCAGGACGCACACAGCCGATTGGGGACAGTGATTTCCAGCGCCCCGTCGGGTGCCGGACGCGGTTTCATGGGCTCAATCCAGGATTCGAAATCCTCATCGGACACAATCGCCCTGAGCGAGCTAACAACTTGATTCCAAAGGGTTTTAAAGTTGGGCGATGGGGCGTTTTTCACAACAGTTACCAAACTTAGACACAGGGTTATCCACAGCTGTGGATAACCCGTATCGCGGGGCCGCGGTGGAACTTATCCACAGGGGTACCGATGGTTGCCAATAGGCCCAAACGCGTGGAGTTTCAAGAGCGCTGCGCAGCGCGCGAGACAAGTATGCGAGAAACAAGCAGAGTTGAATGCAGGTTCGGTCGGTGCCATCGGTTGGTGTGAGCGGTCGTTGCCTCCGGGCAGGGCCGGGAGCCTGGGAGGAGCAGCTGGAAATGGGAGCAAAGCCGGATTCGGCTGAACTGTTTGAACGTGCGTGCCGTTGCATGCCCGGTGGGGTCAACTCGCCGGTGAGGGCCTGGTCGGCGGTGGGTGGCATTCCGCGCATCGTGGAGTCGGCGGCGGGTGTTGAACTCTGCGATGTTGATGGCCGTCGCTACCTGGACTTTACGGCCTCCTGGGGGCCGCTGATCGCCGGCCACACGCATCCGCGGGTGGTCGAGTCGGTGTCTGCGGCGTTGGAAAAGGGCAGCAGTTTTGGCGCCACAACGAGTGGCGAAATAGAACTTGCAGAGCGCTTGTGCGGCCGTTTTTCCTCGCTGGAGAAGCTGCGCCTGGTCAGCTCCGGCACAGAGGCGACCATGAGCGCGCTGCGCCTGGCGCGGGCGGCCACCGGCCGCGACTCGGTGGTCAAGTTTGCCGGTTGTTACCATGGCCACAGCGACGGGTTCCTGGTGCGAGCGGGTTCGGGCGCCACCACCCTGGGCATTCCCGACAGCCCGGGTGTGCCGGCGGCCGTGGGTGGGCTTACGCGGGTGGCACGCTACAACGACCTCGAATCGGTGCGCGCGGCCTGCGACGGCGAGGTTGCCGCTGTCATCGTGGAGCCGGTGGCCGGCAACATGGGCGTGGTGCCGCCGCGCGAAGGCTTCCTGGAGGGACTGCGCGAGATAACCGAATCAACCGGGGCGCTGTTGATCTTTGACGAGGTGATCACCGGCTTCCGC
>DBZX01000056.1:47137-47404 GCA_002311335.1 bacterium UBP10_UBA1149 | reverse complement strand
GTGGGTGGCAAAGGAGTGGCGCAGCGAGTGGGGTCCCACGCGCGCGCTCAGCCCCGACTCGAGCAGGCGCCGGTCGAGCACGCGCCCGGCGCTGCGCGAGCTCAGTCGCGAGCCCGACCAGTTGACGAACACCGCGTCGATGTCGCTCCGCTTTCGCGTCCAGCCGTGGCGGTAGCGGGCCAGCGCGTCGAGCGCGCGGCTGCCCACCGGTACGATGCGTTCCTTGTTGCCCTTGCCCATCACCCTGACCACCCCGAGCTCCTGGTT
>DBZX01000056.1:40277-47029 GCA_002311335.1 bacterium UBP10_UBA1149 | reverse complement strand
CTTCGAGCAGGGCGCGGTCCCTGAGCGAGGCGTCGTCGCTTCCCGCGGTCGACTCCAACAGGGTGTCGACGTCTTCTACCGACAGGCAGGGTGGCAATACGGCGGGCACGCGCGGCGACTTCATGCCCTCGCCCGGGTCGGCGAGCAGGCCGTCCCTCGAAAGAAAACGGAACAGGGTTCTGAGCGACGACAGGTTGCGGGCCAGGGTGCTGCGACGGCAGTCGGGCAGGCGCGAGGCGAGCCAGGACTTCACGGCCCCCGAGCCGGTGGCCACCAGCTCGTTGCAGTCCGGCGACCGGCCCTGCATGAAGCCGCGCTCGTAGAGAAATATCACGTAGCGGCCTATGTCGCCCATGTAGGCGCGCACGGTGTTGGCCGAGTGCCCGCGCTCGACGTGAAGGTAGCGGGCAAAGCCGAGCAACTCGTCCAACAGGGGCGCGTCGCTGGCCAGACCGGCCGCTTCGCGTGCCTGTTCCAGTCTGCGATGGGCGGTGGTTTCCCAGCCTGTGCCCGATCGAGATGAGTCTGCCTGTTCCACGACCACTGCTGCCATGTTAACAATACTGCGGTGGGCCGACAAAACATTCGTAACAGGCAGCAGTTTCTCCGCGGGGAAAGGGTTGAATTTGCCGGTCGCAGGGGCAACATCCTGGTGGGCGACGTTCATCGTCCCTCGAGTGAGCGCTGCCCGTGGCTGCTGCTGTGCCACGGCATGGAATCCACCCGCGGCGGTACCAAGCAGCTGGCCATGGTGAAAAGATTCCAGCCCCTGGGCGTTGGCATACTGCGTTTTGACTTCAGCTACGTGGGCGATTCGGAGGGCAACTTTGAAGATCTGACGCTGAGTGGTGAGGTGGAAGACGCGCTGGGTGCGATGGATTTTCTGCTCGGCTTCGAGCCTGGTCCCTGCGTCATGGTGGGCTCGAGCCTGGGCGGAATGGTGGCGCTCAAGGCGGCCACGATCCTGGGCGGACAGTTGTCGGGTGTCGCAACGCTGGCCGCCGTGGCCGAGTCGTCGCTGTTTCTGCGTGGCGTGTCGGAGGCCGACCGCGAGCAGTGGCGCAGCAGTGGCAGTCGGCCCTGGGGTGACGCGAGTTTGCGGTCGAGTTTTCTCGACGACGCCGAGGGTTTTGAACTGCTCACCCACCTGCCTTCGTTGCAACTGCCCACCCTCATCATGCACGGGGACGCCGATACCGTGGTGCCGGTGGCGCAGGCCCACAGCCTGGCGGCAGCCGCGGCCGGGCCGGTGCGCGAAGTAATATTTCCCGGCGTGGGGCATCGTTTTGAAGAGCCCGGTGCCCTCGAAGAACTGCTCGACACGCTGCAGGACTGGCTGACCGGGAGCGTGGGGTTCGAGCTTGCCTGAGACGCGCCGGGTAAGTTGCCCGACCTGCTCAGCCGTGTACGAGTGGGAGGGGACCATGGGACGGCAGACCTGTTGCCCGGTCTGTTCGGCCTGGTTGCACTGCTGCATGGCCTGTCGCTTTTACGATACCAGTCGCTTCAATGACTGCGGCGAACCGGCCGCCGACAGGGTGGTGGACAAGGAGGTGGCAAACTTCTGTGACTACTGGGAGGGCAGCGCGGCGATTTCGCCGGGCGACGATACGGGGGGAGCAAAGAGTGAACTCGAAAAACTGTTCAAGGGCGGCAGCTGAGCCTGCCGCAAAGGCCCCGGCTGCCGGGCGCCCGGTTGCCCGGGGAGTGGCGGCCCTGTGCTTGCCGCTGCTGCTGGCCGCGGCGCTGGCGGCCTGCGGGCCGGCAGCGGGAACACCGGAGGCCGCGGCGAGAGACTTTCTCGACGCGCATTACCTGCTGGCCGACCTGCAGGCCTCCAGCCTGCTGACCACCGGCCTGGCGGCCAGCAAGGTGGGCGAAGAAATACGCCTGACCGAGGGGTTTGAGCGTGGTACTGACACCCGCATGCCGCGCATCAACTACCGGCTGGACCGGCAGTTCGCGGGTAGCGCTGGAGCCGTGGCTGGAGACGCGCCCAGAGTCGGCGCCGGCGACTCAGCCAGCGACGCTCAAGTGGTGATGATGGTGTACCGCCTCACCGTGTCGCCGGTGGGGGCCGAGCCCTTCGACAAGGATGTGCTGCTGCGGCTTGTAAAGAGCGAGGGCAAGTGGCTGGTCAGCAACTACGCGGAGTCCGACGTCAGCGACCAGTAAATATCCTGGTGAAGATCAGCGGCCCTCGAAGCGCGGCGGCCGTTTCTCCATTATCGCCTTCACCCCCTCGCGGGCATCGTCGGTATTGAAGGTCATGGCCTGGGTGGTCGACTCGAGCTCCATGGCTTCGTCGATGCTCCTCTCCCAGGTTCCGGCGAGGGTTTCCTTGACCGCCCGCACCGCCACCGGGCCGCTGCCGGCCACGCCCGCCGCCAACGAGGCTACCACCTCGTCGAAGTCTTCGCCCGCTGTGCGGTTGACCAGTCGCATGGCCAGCGCTTCGTCGGCCGTAACCAGGCGGCCGGTGTAGAGCAGCTCGGCGGCAACGGCCGGGCCCACCAGTCGCGGCAGCGTCCACGTGGCCGCCATTCCCGGGTGGATGCCCAGCTTTACGAAGGTCATGCCCACCTTGGCTTTCTGGTGCATCACGCGCAGGTCGGCGCCCAGGGCAAAGCACAGCCCGGCGCCTATGGCGTGACCGTTGATCGCGGCTATCGAGGGTACGCGCAGCGTGGTTATCGACAGAAAAAGCCGGTAGAAGCTCGACCCACCGCCCAGGCCGCTGCCGTCGCCGGCCAGGCCGGCCTCGTGGGCCAGGCTCTTGAGGTCGCCGCCGGCGCTGAAGGCTCGTCCGCTGCCCCTTATTATCACCACGCGGCAGTGGGGGTCGGCGTTGATGCTCTCGACCGCCTGCTGTATCTCCCTCCCCATGGCGACGTTCATCGCGTTACGCTCATCGGGCCTGTCCAGGAGTATGGTTGTTACTCCCTGGTCGGTACTGCTCAGTTCTATGGTTTCATACGACAAACTTTCGTCCGACATCGTTGCTCCTCCGGGCGCCACCACGGGCATGGTTGTGGTTAGCGGCACGGGTGAACACTGTCAACGCGGCGCGAGTTGCCGTGGTACGGGTTGCTGCGCCGATGCGTAAGCTGCTGGTAGCCGCCTGCGTAGCGCTGGCGGCGTTGCTGGGTTTTTCTCTTTCGTCGCTGCGCACCCGCATCGTGACCGACTTCGGGGTCTTCGCTGCCCGCGCACAGGAGTTGCCCGGGATGACGGCCGAATACGGCGCCGTGGGCCTGGTTTTCTTTCCCCGTCCGGCCGCCGAGATCAGCGACGTGGTCGTCAGCGTAAAACGGGGCAAGGAGCCGGCCGTTGAAGTGCTCACGGCCGAGTCGGTGCGCATACGTCCGCGCCTGCTGCCCTTGCTCATGGGCAGGGTGGAAGCCGCCGGGGTAGAAGTTGTAGCGCCCACGCTTCGCCTGGAGATCGGCGGGGACGGCGAGCATCTTTTTTCGAGCGGGGAACCCGGGCAGCGTCCCGGCGAGCTCGCGCTGGCGCTGCTCGCGCAAGTGCGATCGGTGATCGACGGTAGCGTTCAGCTGCTGGACAACAGCTACGACCCCCCGCTGACCCTGGAGCTCGGGCAGCTGGAAGGTGATTTCTGGACTGCCGCGAACGGAGGGCTGGCGTTCACCGTAGAGGCGAGGCCCGCCGGCGGCGGCACCGTGAGTTCGTCGGGCACCCTGCTGGCCGGGGCCGGGTCCACGGGCGGTCACGGCCTGGATTTTGAAGTCGCCGTGAGCGGAGCCTCGCCGCAGTTGCTGCGGGGTGCCATCGGTGACTGGTTGCCGCCGTGGCTGGTGGGCGAGCTTGACCTCGACATCAAGGGTGGCGGCTTCATTGGCGAGCGTGGCAACGACGATGTGCCGGCCGAGCCGCTTCTGTTCGGCGTCACGGGCTCGGTGGGGGTGGACATGTATGGTCGCCGCGATCGCCTCGAGCTGCAGTCGACCATGTCACTGGACGATTCCAGGCTGCGCGTAAAGAGCGCCTCGTTCAGCGCCTACGGACTGGACTTTACCGCCCTGGGTTGGCTGAGCCGACGTAGGTCGGCGGAGGCTTCGATGAGGGTGCAGGCCGAGGATGTGGAGCTGGCCGCTCTCCTGGCTGACTTCGGACTGGAGGGGGAGCTGGTGCCGCAGACCACGCTGACGGGAACCCTCAAGCTCACCGGCACGCCCGAGGCCACGGCGCTGCGCTACGAGGTGACCGCCGACTCGGTGGATCTTTCGCCGCTGCCCTGGTTGCAGATGCAGGCCACCGACACGAGTTTTGCGGGTGCCGTCTACAGCGTTAACGCGGACCTGTCGGCTTCTTTCAAGGCCCGCGAGTTCACGGCCGGCCCGGTGACGCTCAGCGACGTGCGCTCGGGGCTGGTGTGGTGGAAGGACGTATTCCGCCTCAACGCCATGGACATGGCCATCTGGGACGGCACGGTGTCGGTGGGTGGCGCGGTATCGTTGGCCGGCGGGGTATCGTTGGATAGCGGGGGGGAGAACCCCGAGGGCAGGGATATACGGCTGAGCGTTGTCATCGACGACGCTGATGTGGAGGCGTTGCTCGTCGACGTCAGCGGCCTGGAGGGTTTGCAGGTAAGCGGCGCACTTGACGCCATGGCCGACCACAGTGGCCCGAACCGCAGTGAGCTCAAGTCTGCGGGCCGCCTGGCCCTGCACGACGGCGTGCTGGCCGGTGTGGACCTGATGGGTGCCGCCAGGGCAGCTCTGGAGGGTAGACCGGTCGACGTTGCTTCCGGTGCTGCTCCAGCCACGGCATTTGACCGCCTGGCCATGGACTTCGTCAGCGACGGCGACGGCGTTATCATAGCTGACCTGGACGTTCGTCTTGAGGGTGGCCGCCTCAGTGGCGGTCGCCTGTCAGGCTCCGGTCGCCTGGCCGTTAGCGACAGGGATACAGCCGGCATGAAACCGGCCAGCCTTGAGCTCGACTGCGTGCTGGAGCTGGGTGTAGACCGGAACCTGCGCGTGCCGTTGCGCATCAGTGGCCCCCTGTCGGCCCTGCGCGTGGAGGTGGACCAGGATTTCATCAGCCGTTACCGGGTAGGCGTCACCCCGCCCGTGGCGAAGCTGCCGAGCGAGGAGATCCCCATGGAACTGCCGTCGCTCTACACACACTTCGGGCGCTGAGTCGTGTTTTCTGCGCTCGGATTGGCGCTCATCGTGGCGCTGTCGTTCGCCGGCTGGAGGCTGGCCAGGCGCCGGCTGCTCGCCCGCAAGCTCAGGATGCTGCCCGGGGGCAGCGCTGATACCGCGAAGAAGGTCGGCGGGTTCAAAGAGATCGACGCGGAAATCGAGCGCCGGCGTTGCCACTGCGGCGGCCGCATGAAGAGCCTGGGCGAAGGCACCGCCGGTGACCAGGACAGGCGCGTGCGCGTGGTGCGCGTGGAATGCGACAGCTGCGAAGAGCAGGGTTACCTCTACTTCGACGTGACCGCGGCCTACCACTGATGGCGGATCCTGTGAAAGACGGCCCGCCGTCCTCGTGGCCTGCCGATGCTTACAGCGAAGGGCTGGGCCTGTACCTGCTGTTTGTCGACCTGCCTCGCCGGGAGTGCGTGCATCTCAAGGTCCTGCTCGAGTCCTACGAGGGCGCCGGGGTCATCAGGACCGCGCTGCCGCATTACCGCGAAGGCCGGGCTCTCGTGGCCTTGCTGGCCGTGCCGGGTTTCTGCCAGCAGGTAGTCGCGGTGCTGGCTGACATAGACGACGTGTTGTTGGTGTCCGCGTCTGAGCTGCCGCCCGCGCTGGTCGAGTTGCAGTCCAGCGATCTGCTCGACGAACTGCGCGACTGATCGGTCGGCAGCGACGATGGTCAGTCGTCGTTGCCGGTATCGGAGTTGTCAGTGTCGGCCTTGCGATTGCGGCCGAAAGCCCAGGCCACGCCTATCGAGAGCAGGTACAGCAGCAGCAGCGGCAGTACCATCAGCATCTGCGACACGGCGTCGGGTGGCGTCAGTATGGCGGCCACCACGAACATGACCAGCACAGCGTAGCGTCCTTTCTGCAGCAAGGTTACATGGGTGACCAGCCCCATTCTGGCCAGGAAGAAAGTCGCGATGGGCATCTCGAAGGTGAGCCCGAAGGCCAGCAGCATGCGCGAGGTAAAAGACAGGTACTCGCTGATGCGCAGGGTGGGCTCTATGCCTATGCGGCTGTACTCGGCCAGGAAGAAGGGCAAGCCGACGGGAAACACCACGAGGTAGCAGAACACGCCGCCGGCGACGAAAAACATCGAGCCGAAGAACACGAAGGAACGCAGGTAGCGGATCTCTCCCATGCGCAGCGCCGGCAGGATGAACAGCCACAACTGGTAGAGGATGACGGGCAGGGCGACGAACAGCGCTGCTACCAGCGCCACCTTCAAGCGAGTGAAAAAGGCCTCGGCCACGCCCGTGCCGATGAGTTTTACCCCCGGCGTTCCCTCGGCAGCGCTGAACAGCGGTGCCGTGAGCAGGTCGAAGAAGAACTCAGAACCGGGGTAGCACAGGGCGAAGGCCGCCAGCGTTGCGACCACGGCGATGCCCAGCCTGCGCCTTAGTTCTTCGAGGTGACCGCTGAGCGGAAGCTCGAGCTCGGCCATCAGTCGTCGTTCCGCTTGTCGCCGGTTTTGTCGTGACCGTTATCGCCCGAGTCACGGTTCTCTTTGTCGTCGTTATTGCCGTCACCGTCTTTGTCATCGTCGGTATCGGGCTCAGCGCTGCCAGCCTCGGAACT
>DBZX01000056.1:31623-40210 GCA_002311335.1 bacterium UBP10_UBA1149 | reverse complement strand
CAGCCTCGGAACTGGCGGGCGAGCGTTTCTTGTCTATGTTTTTTTCGTGGGCGCTGGCGGCCTGTTCCACCTGGTCCTGCACAACGATGCGCGCGTTGTCGAGCTCGGTGGTGATGTCGGAGGTGGCGCGCCGGAACTCGGCCAGTCCCTTGCCCAGCGACTTCGCCAGGTCGGGTAGCTTCTTCGGGCCTATAACCAACAGGGCGATGACCAGTATTACAATAAGTTCCGTGGGTCCTATGCCGAACATCGTGCAGGGCTCACGCTAGGTGCGGTGCCTGCGGCTGTCAAGGTCGAGGTCGAGCCGGTTGACAGCGGCGCTGCCTGCTGGCCCGGGTCAGCTATCCGGGCTAGACCGAGGGCGTGGCTATCACCGGTTTGCTTCGCGACGAGAGGTTCCGTCTCCACGACCCCGGGGCGGGGCATCCCGAGCGCGCCGAACGCCTGGCGGCCCTGGACCTGTTGTTCGACGAGCCGCGGCACTCGTCGCTCGTGCGCGTCGAGGCCCGCGCGGCCAACGACGCGGAGCTGCTGGCGGTGCACGACCAGCAGCACGTTTCGCTGGTGGCCGGCAGCGCCGGCTCCGCGCTCACCCGCTTCGACGCCGACACGGTTGCCTGCAAGGATTCCTTCGAGGCCGCCCGCCTGGCCGCGGGCGGGGCCATGGCCCTGGCCGATGCCATAGTAGAGGGCCGCGTAGACAATGGCTTTGCTGCTCTCAGGCCACCGGGGCACCACGCCGAGCGCGATCACCCGATGGGTTTCTGCCTGTTCAACAACGTGGCCGTCGTTGCCCAGCACCTGAGACGAGTGCACGGCGTGGAGCGCGTGCTGATCGTGGACTGGGACGTCCACCACGGCAACGGCACCCAGCACCGCTTCTACGACGACCCCGGCGTTATGTACGTTTCGTTGCACCAGTACCCCTGGTATCCGGGCAGCGGCGCCTGTGGAGAAACCGGCCAGGGCCCGGGCGAGGGATTTACCGTCAACCTGCCGGTGGCGGCCGGCGCCGACTGGGCCGGCTACGAGTCGGCCTTCAGGGAGGTGCTGCTGCCGGTGGCCGCTGCGTTTGATCCCGACTTCGTACTCGTGTCCGCCGGATTTGACGCCCACCGCGACGACCCCCTGGCACAGGTTGGCCTGGACGAGCACGACTTCGCCTGCATGGCCTCGGACCTGCTTGAGCTGGCAGACAGCTCGGCCGACGGGCGTGCGATGTTGCTGCTCGAAGGCGGCTACGAGCTGGGCGCGCTGAGCCGTTCGGTGGACTCGGTGCTGGGGGTGCTCGGCGGCCAACGCGCCCGCTGGCCGGGCCAGGCCGAGGCCGGCCCCGACACTGAAAAAACCAGGCAGTTGCTCGCGGCGACCTGGGGCTTGTAGGCGCTTCCCGTTTCAGGGCAGCAGCGGAAAAATTTCGAGCGAGGCCGGCGCCAGCTGCTGGAGGTCGAGTTCCTCGGAATAGGCTTCGTCGATGTCCAGCCACGTCTGGGCTTCGTGCTCAGGCTCGCTGCCGCTGCGAAAACACTCCAGTCGTGGGTCTGTGTCTTGCAGGGACGCGCGCTCGCCGGTCTCGTGGTTGATCTGCACGCAGGTTATCCCCGGCGGCATTTCGAAGTCCCTTACCGGCAGGCCCTCGTGCGCGCTGGTCATGTAGTCGAGCCACACCGGCGCCGCCACCCGTCCGCCGGTGCCGCGGGTGCCGATCTCGCGGCTGTCGTCGTAGCCCACCCACACGCCCGTGAGCAGATCAGGCGTGAAGCCAACGAACCACGCGTCGCGGTGCTCGTTGGTGGTGCCGGTCTTGCCGCCCGTGGGCCGTCCCAGCGCGCGCACGCCGCGTCCGGTTCCGTTTTCGACCACGCCCCTGAGCAGTCGCGACATCAGGTAGGCCGTCTGCTCGGTGAGCACGCGCACGGGCTCGGGCAGGTTTTCTTCGAGAACGTATCCGCGCGCGTCTTCAACCCTGGTTATGAAAACCGGCTCGTGCAGGATGCCGCCGTCGGCAAAGGGCGTGTAGGCGCGCAGCAGGTCCTTGAGAGAAACCTCCGAGGTGCCCAGGCCTATAGACAGGTTGCGGCCTATATTGTCGCTGAAACCGAAGCGCTTTACGTAGTCGACCACGGTGTCCACGCCCAGATCCTGTACCACGCGCACGGTGACCACGTTGCGCGATTTCTCCAGCGCGCGCCTGAGCGTGGTGGGTCCGTAGAAGCGGCGGCTGTAGTTCTGCGGCCGCCACACGCTCACGTGGTCCACGTACTGTATGGGTGCGTCGAGAATGACGCTGGCCGGCGTGTAGCCGTTGTCCAACGCGGCCGCGTAAACAAAGGGCTTGAAGGCCGAACCCGGCTGTCGCCGGGCCTGGGTGGCGCGGTTGAACTCGCTCAGCTCGAAGTCAAAACCGCCGACCATGGCTTTTACCTGGCCCGTTGATGGCTCGACCGACAACAGCGCGAGCTGCACCTGCGGTTCCTGCCGCAGCAACAGGGTGGGCTTGTCGTCGTGCACCTCGGCCACCAGTTCAACGAGGTCGCCGACGCGAAAACCACGCGGCGAAACGCCGGGTTTCCACTCCAGCCCGGCCACGTCGATGGACGACTGCTGGGGGCCCACGGCCACCCTGATGATGTCGCCGTTGACGGCCACGACCACGCCCTCGTAGTCTCCGTTTTCGTTGAGTGTTTCCAGGGATTCGTCGGCGCGGTCGGCGGCCAGGCGCTTATCGAGTTCGTCGGCCTCCATGTGTCCCACCGGCCCGTGGTAGCCCAGCAGCGCGTCGATGTTGTAGGCGCCGTCGCGCACGGCCCGTTCGGCCGCCGCCTGCATGTCCAGGTCCATGCTCGTGTAGACCTCGAAACCCTTGTGGTAGGTAGCCTCGCGGCCGTAGGCTTCGGCCAGGTAGCGGCGCACGTACTCGGTGTAGTAGCTGCCCACCTTGCCGGTCCGCTTGCCCCTGGGCTGGACCTCGGCGTGGTGGCTGCTGGCCGAAGCGTAGGTGCGCGTGTCGATGAAACCTTCTTCGTGCATGCGCCTGAGTACGTAGAGTTGTCGCTTGCGCGCGCCCTCGGGGTTACGCGTGGGCGAGTAGCGGCTGGGTGCCTGCGGCAGCCCGGCCAGCAGGGCAGCCTCGCCCGCGTTGAGCTCGGACACCTCCTTGTCGAAGTAAGACCGCGCCGCCGCGCCCACGCCGTAGTTGCCGTCGCCGAGGTAGATCTCGTTGAGGTAGAGGTAGAGGATCTCGTCCTTGCTCAGCTCTTTCTCGAGCCTGAGCGAGAGCATGATCTCGCGCAGCTTGCGGCGGTAGCTGCGCTCGGGAGACAATACCAGCGATTTGACCACCTGCTGGGTTATGGTGCTGCCGCCCTGCACGACGGTGCCCGCCTTGAGGTTGGCAAGGAAGGCCCGCGCGATGCCACGCGGGTCGATGCCACGGTGGCGTCGGAAGTCGGAGTCCTCGGCTGCTATGAAGGCGTTCTGTACCAGCGGCGTGATGTCGTTGACGGCCACCAGGTAGCGTTTCTGAAAGTAAAACTCGTCGATCAGTCGCTTGTCGTGGGTGTAAACGCGGGTCGCTACCGGCGGGCGGTAGTCGAGCAGGCCGTCCATGGGTGGCAGCTGCGTCCAGTACTGCTGGTATAGTATCGACCCCAGCACGCCGGCAGCTCCGCCCAGGGTTATGGCGAGCAAGGCAAGAATCCATCGTAAACGTTTCACGGGGGCAACGTGTAAAGGGTAGCCACGGTGGTCCCTTTGGTCAACGAAGGGCTTGCGGTCTCGGTCGTCCGGGGACAGGTTCAGCCCGTGGGCAATAGAAATCATTTCGTGCTGGCGCTGGGTGGATTCGACCCCAGCTGCGGTGCCGGGGTGCAGGCCGACCTGCGGACTTTTGAGGCCATGGGGGTGGCCGGGGTCACCGTGGTGACGGCCGTGACCGTGCAATCGGGCGGGCCGGTGCTGCGGGTTGAGCCCGTGGCCACCGATCTTGTGGCCGAGCAGTTCGATGAGCTGGCCCGCTGCCTCGAGCTGACGGTGGTCAAGTGCGGGCAATTGCCCCTGCCCGAAACGGCGGAGCTGCTGGCCTGTCGTATAGAAAGGCTGCGCCTGCCGCTTGTGCTCGACCCGGTATTTGAAGCGGGGCAGGGCGGGGAGCTGGCCACGGGGGCGGCCCGCGAGGCGGTGGTCGAGAGGCTGTTTCCGCTCAGCACCGTGCTTACCGTGAACGCGCCCGAGGCGGCGGCCTTTACGGGCTCAAAGGTCGATGATCTCGACCAGGCCGAGCGAGCCGCCGAGGCCCTGCTGGCGCGCGGACCCCGGGCGGTGGTGGTCAAGGGGGGGCACCTGGCCGGCGACCCGGTAGACATACTCGCCACCGCGACAGGCGTAGTGCGATTGCCTAACGGCCCACGACGCGGGGCGTCGTTGCACGGAACGGGTTGCGCCTTTGCCAGTGCCCTGGCGGCGGCGCTGGTGCTCGGGTTGGCGACAGAAGACGCGCCCCTCAAAGACGCGGTCCTCGAAGACGCAGTGCGGCAGGCGCAGGCCCATGTCCGCAGCTTGTTTGACGGGGCTGTTGAGCTCGCCGGCGGGGTTTCAATACGGCGGCCTCCGTCTACTGCTCCCGGTTTGCAGACGGGGTGATTGTAAGCTGCCCTGTGGCTGTTGTATATTCCGCGCGGCGGGGGCGTGGGCGGTTCCAGTAAAAAAAGAGTTGAAGGAAAACGTCGGCGTGGTACCGGCGAGAGTGCCCAGCTGCGCCTTCTCGAACGCATCACCGTGTTGGTCGGGCGCACCGAGGACACCCACGAGGCGCTCGAAGGCGTGGTCAAACTGGTGGCGTCGCACATGGACGCAGAGGTCTGCTCGCTCTACAGCCACGACGAAGAAAGCGGCAACCTGACCCTTGCCGCGACCCAGGGCCTGCCGGCCCGCAGCATAGGGCGGGTGAGCATGTCGCGCGGCGAGGGGCTGGTCGGCCTGGTGGTCGAATCCAGCGAGCCGCTGCGAGTTGAAGACGCGCTGGCCCACGAAGCCTTCAAGTTTTTTCCCGAACTCGGCGAGGAAAAGTACCACTCCTTCCTTGGCGTGCCCGTGGGTGACGGCGACGGCAGTGGCATACTGGGTGTGCTGGTCGTGCAGTCACAGCGCCGCCGCAGGTTTACCGATGACGAGGAGCGCCTGGTCCGCGCCGTGGCCGGACACGTACACGCGGTCATGGTCAACGCCCACCTGACCGATCAGCTGCAGCGCGAGGAGGCCGAGCGCGAGCGTTATCGCCGAGGCATGGCGCGGGCCATCAAGCGGCTCGAAACCTTCGAGAAGCAGGCCATCGCCACGGCCGAGGAAGAGGACGGGCAGAGCCCCAGGCATCTCAACGGGCACGGTGCTTCGCCCGGTTTCGGCATGGGCCGGGCCTTCTGTGTACGCGAGCCGGCCGACCTCGAGCTGGTCGAAGACAAGCCCGGCGGCGGCGAGTCGGTGGAGCTCAAGCGCTTCAGCGAGGCCTTGGACCGCAGCGCCGGCGAGGTGGAGCAGTCGCGTGTGCGCATGCGCATGCTGGTGCCCGAAGTGGGCGGAGCCCTTTACGAGGCCCTGAAAATGGTGCTCGAAGACCCATCTTTCTCGCGCAAGGTGGGCGAGCAGATATCCGAAGGCATGGCCGCCGAATCGGCGCTCAAGCGGGTTATCAACGAGTATAGCGAGAGCTTCAGGAACATGGCCGACGAGTACCTCAGGGAGCGGGTGGCCGAGGTGCGCGACGTGGGCCAGAGGGTGCTGCGCAACCTGATGGGAGTGCGCAGCGTGCTCGACGCCGTGAGCGACGACGCGATACTGGTGGCCCACGAATTGTCGCTTTCGGATCTCGCCATGGTCGATCACACGAGGCTGCGCGGTATCGTTACTGCCAGCGGCGGCACGACCTCGCACGCGGCCATACTGGCCAAGTCGCTGGAGATACCCACGGTGGTGGGCGTAGAGGGCGTGCTGGCGGCTTGCGGCGATGGCGATCCGATAATCGTTGATGGCAACTCGGGCGCAATCTACATACGCCCCACTGACGAGGTCGAGGCTGAGTACCAACGCCTGGACAGCAACTACCGGGCCTTCCAGGAGGAGCTGTCCCACCTGCGCGACGAGCCCGCCGAGACACTGGATGGCTACCGGATATCGCTGATGGCCAACGTGGGTCTGCAGGCCGACCTCGATTTTGCCCGCGAGCACGGAGCCGAGGGCGTGGGCCTGTACCGCACCGAGATTCCGTTTCTCTCCTACCGTGACTTTCCGGGCGAAGACGAGCAAGTAGCGCTGTACCGCAGCGTGTTCGAAAAGGTCGCCCCCCAGCCGGTGACCATACGCACACTTGATCTCGGTGCCGACAAGTATCCATTCAGCGGCGAAAGCTCGCCCGAGGCTAACCCCTTCCTCGGCTGGCGGTCGATACGGATATCGCTCGAGGTTGAGGGCCTGTTCCAGGAGCAGTTACGGGCCTTGTTGCGGGCGGGCAAGGGCTACTCGCTGCGCGTGTTGTTCCCCATGATAACCAGCGTCGAAGAACTGCGCCGGGCCAGGGAGATCTACGCCGAGTGCGTAGCCGATCTTGAATCCGAAGGCGTGGGCCTGCCCGACGACGTTGAACTGGGTGCAATGATCGAGGTGCCGTCGGCCGTGCTGAGGGCCGATGCCATCGTCCGGGAGGTCGATTTCGTGTCTATAGGCACCAACGATCTCATCCAGTACACCCTCGCTGTCGACCGCGACAACCGCCGCGTCGCGTCAATGTACCAGTCCCTGCACCCCGCCGTGCTCGAATCGGTGGCCAAGGTGGTGCGGGCGGCCCACTCCGCGGGGCGTCGGGTGGCGATGTGCGGCGAGATGGCCGGCGACCCCCTGTGCACGCTTTTTCTGCTCGGTACGGGCATCGACGAACTCAGTATGGGGCCGATTTATATCCCCGTGGTGAAGAAGCTCATACGGGCCGTCAAGCGCGAGGACGCGGAAGTAGTGGCAAAAGAGGTGCTTCGCTACGACACGGTGGAAGAAATAAAGGGATATTTGTTCTCCTCGCTGCGAGATCTCGGCCTTATCGAACTTGTCGAGACTTTTTCGTAAGTTACAGCGCTCGCTGGGGCTGCCAACAAGCGAAGTTCAGGGCCGAAGAGCACACTTTAGACCGCATAATCACAGGCAGAACTTGACAGTCGGCCCCCTCTCGCTAAGCATGGAGCTACTAAAAAAACACGCCCTAGGTGAAGGGGAAAATCATGACAAAGACACAATTGGTAGAAAAACTCGCGGACGCCACCGAGCTGTCGAAAACACAGTCGGCCCAGGTGTTGGATGAACTGTCCCAGATAATCGTTGCGGCGGTTAAGGCTGGGGACCCGGTCAAGCTGCCCGGTCTGGGAACCTTCAAGAAGAGGGAGACCAAGGCCAGGCAGGGCCGTAACCCGCAGACCGGTGAGCCGATTCAGATCCCGGCTCGCACGAAGGCCGCTTTCAGCGTGGCCAAGGCCTTTAAAGAGGCCGTTCTCGGAGCCTGATCGATTGTCCCCCGGGCTCATGCCCGGGGGACATATCGTGTGGTCAGCCTTCAGGCTGGCGTTTCTGCTTGCGGGAACGAAAACGCTCGACGATTCTGTCTGTGGCCCGGTAGAATACCGGAACCACCATCAGCGTCAGCACAGTTGACAGGATCATTCCTGTCACCACGGCCACGCCCAACGGGCGCCTGCTCTCGGCGCCCGGACCAGTGCCCAACGCTATGGGCAGTATCCCGAATATCGTAGAAAACGCCGTCATCAGTATCGGCCGCAGGCGCACTGTGCCGGCTTCGAGTATGGCTTCGCGTATTTCTACGCCGCGCGCGCGCAGGATGTTTATGTAGTCGACCAGCAGTATCGAGTTCTTGGTCACCAGGCCCATGAGCATGATGATGCCGATGAAGCTGTACATGTTCAGGGTCATGCCGGTGACCAGCAGTCCCGCGAGGGCACCCAACACCGCCAGCGGCAGCGCCAGCATGATGGTGATGGGCTGGACAAAACTTTCGAACTGGGCGGCCAGTACAAGGTAGATGGCCATCACCGCGAACAGGAAGGTCAGCGATAGTCCGCGCGAGCCACGGGCATACTCGCGTGACTCCCCGGCGAGATCGGTGGTGAAGCCCTGCGGCAACAGGTCAGCGGCGAGTTGGGAAACGCGCTCTATGGCCTGCCCCAGTTCCAGGTCGTCCAGGTTGGCCTCCACCACCACGGCCCTCTTGCGGTTGTAGTGTATGACTTCGCTCGGTCCCACGTCTTCGGTCACCGTGACCACGTTTTCAAGCGTCACCAGCTCGCCGCTGCGGGTCCTGACGTAGATGCCCGACAGGTCGCCGGGCGACAGGCGGTGCTCGGCTTCGAGCTGAAGGATCACGTCGTAACGCTCGTTGCCCTGCCTGAATCGCGAAACGTCGGCGCCACCGAGCAGTATGCGCAGCGAGTCGGCTATCTCCAGCGGCGATATGCCCAGCGCGGCCGCCTTTTCGCGGTCTATCTCCACGTTGAGCTGGGGCTTGTTCATCTCGAGGTCGGTGTCGACGTCGATG
>DBZX01000056.1:15820-31596 GCA_002311335.1 bacterium UBP10_UBA1149 | reverse complement strand
GACGTCGATGAAGCCGGGCTCGTCTTCGAGCGCGGTCTTGAGCAGTAAGGCCTGCCTGGCCAGCTCGTCGAAGTCGTTGTGCTGGATGACGAACTGCAGCGGTTTACTGCGGCGGCTGCGTTGCAGGGCGTTCGAAGTAAGAAAATACGCGTCGGCGCCGGCTATCGATGCGGCTCTTCCCCTGAGCTCACCCAGCACTTCGGCCATGCTGCGTTCGCGTTGGTCATGGGGCTGAAGCCCGACGAACATTATACCGCTGTTCACCTTTCCCGGTCCGCCGCGGGTTATGGCGAGAATGGAAAAGTAGGTTGCCACTTCGGGAGTGGTGTCGAGCAGTTTCTCGACCTGTCGCTGGTAACGATCCTGGTAGTCAAGGGTCGATCCTTCCGGGGTGCTGATAACGGCAACAAAATACCCACGGTCGTCCTGGGGCAGGAACTCCTTGCCCACCGACATGAACAGCAGCCCGCTCACCACTATCGCGAGCAGCAGCAGCGCCGCCAGCCAGCGTCCGTGGTTGAGCGCCCACTCAAGCGCGCGCCGGTAGCCTCTCGAAAGAGCCTCGACGTCGGAGTCGAAACGCCGCGCCATGCTGCCCAGCACGCCTTCCCTTCGCGCCGTGCTGCCCACCGAAAGGAACCTCGAGCAGAGCATGGGTGTGAGCGTGAGCGCAACGAAACTCGACGCGCTGACAGCCACCGCAACCGCGATGCCGAACTCGTAGAAGAACCTGCCCACCACGCCCGACATGAAGGCAATGGGCACGAACACCGCCAGCAGGGTGAGGGTGGTAGAGATGACCGCGAAGGCTATTTCGCTGCTGGCAGTGATGGCGGCTTGTATGCGCGTGGCCCCGTTCTCCATGTGGCGGTAGATGTTTTCCACGACGATGATCGCGTCGTCCACCACCACGCCTATCACCAGTGTCAGGGCCAGCAGGGTGAGGTTGTTTATTGAGAAATCGAGGAAGTAGAGCATCCCGAACGCGAACATGATGGCCACCGGCATCGTTATGCTCGGGATCAGCGTGGTGCGTATGCTTTGCAGGAACACGAATATGACCAGCAGCACCAGCACACCGGCCACGACCAGCGACTGCTTTACCTCGCGCACCGAGTCCTCGATGAAGCCCGACTGGTCGTAGGCGATGTCGAGTTGGTAGCCTTCGGGCAGTTGGCCGTCGAGCCGTCGGTGCAGGTCTTTTACACCCCCGGTTACCGTGAGCGTGTTGGAGCCCGACTGCTTTACTATGCCCAGTCCCGAGGTGGGCGTGCCGTTGAACCTGGCCCGGGTACGCTCGTTGTTAAATCCGTAGCGGGCCTTGCCCACGTCACCTACTCGAATCGGGTGCCCGTTTCTCGTCGCGACCACCAGCTCCTCGAATTCTTCGGGCGAAGAAACCTCGCCGTGCGTCCGCACTACGAACTCGCGCCACTGGCCTTCCACGCGGCCCGAGGGAAGCTCGACGTTGCGGGTCACGAGCGCGTGCTCCACGTCGCCCACCGTGATGCCGTGCGCGGCGAGCCTCGAGCGGTCCAGTTCTATGCGTATGGCCTTGCGGTTGGACCCACCCACGAGCACGCTGCCCACGCCGGGTACAACTTGGACCAGCGGCTTGATGACCTTGTCGACCATGTGCATGCGTTCAAAGGGGTTGCGGGTGCTCGAGTGCAGGGCGAGCCACATGATGGCCTGGGCGTCGATGTCGACCTTGGATACGCGGGGTTGCTCGGCGTCTTCGGGCAGCCGCCTGCGCACGCGCGAAACCTTGTCGCGCACGTCCTGGGCGGCGGAGTCTATGTCGCGGTGGAGCTCAAACTGCAGGGTGATGTTGCTCACCTGCTCGGTCGATACCGAGCGGATGAACTGCACGCCTTCTATGCCGTTGAGTTCTTCTTCGAGCACCTCGGTGATCTCGGTTTCTACTACCTGCGCACTCGCGCCGGGCAGCACCGTGGAAACCGAGATGATCGGAAAGTCGACGGCGGGTAGTTCGCGGACCGGCAGGCGCGAGTAGCCAACGAGTCCTACCGCGAGCATCGACAGCGACAACACGGTGGTCAGGACGGGGCGCTTGATACAGATCTCGGGCAGGAACATCGCTTCAATCGTCGAGGCCGGTGGCCACGGCGTCTCCGTCGGCCAGGCGATGCTGGCCCGCAATTACCACCTGCTCGCCGGCTTCCATGCCCGCGCGCAGCTCGACTTCCCCGGGAAGACGCTCGCCCAGGGTCACGGGCCTTTGCACGGCCTTGCCGTCGGTGACCACGAACACCCAGTGCTCTCCGCCTATGCCCAGGATGGCCTGCTCGGGGATAACCACGCTGTTGGGGCGTGACTCGAGCACCAGGCTCAGCTCCACGAACTGTCCGTCTCGAAGCAGGCCGTCCT
The DNA here is from genome assembly GCA_002311335.1 of bacterium UBP10_UBA1149. Lineage (GTDB taxonomy): Bacteria > Desulfobacterota > Binatia > UBA1149 > UBA1149 > UBA1149. The sequence continues at coordinate 29,205 of DBZX01000056.1, read as the reverse complement.
GGTTGCTGACCTCGGCCTTGAGCCTCAGCTGCCGGGTCTCGCTGTCAACAGCGGGGTCTATGAACTTGACCACGCCCTGCACGACCTCGGATCGTCCGGGTACCGTGACACGAACGGGTGTGGACTTCTTGACCAGGGCCGCGTGCTTGTCGGGAACGCCAAAGCTTATTTCCACCGGCGTGGAGTCGGTGACAACGAGCAGGGTCGAGCCCGAGCGAACGAAGTTGCCGATGTCGTAGTGCCGGTATCCTGACTCGCCGTCGAAGGGGGCCAGCAGCCGGTACTCTTCGAGCCTGCGGGTGGCGAGGTCGAGCGAGGCTTCGTTCTCGCGCACCGATGCCTGCGCCCCGAGGTGGTTGGCCCGGGCGGCCTCGAGTTCTTCGACCGATACCAGCTCGTCGCTGAAAAGCCGCTCGATCCTGGACTGCCGTTGCCTGCTGACCACGGCGAGGGCCACGGCGTTGTCCAGCGCCGCGCGGGCCACGTTGACCGACGCGCGGGCCTTGCGGTCGTCGAGCTGCACGAGCATCTGGCCCCGGGTGACGCTGTCGCCTTCTTCGAATCCCAGCCCGGTGATGACGCCGTCAACCTGTGGGCTTATTTCGGCCCTGAGGCTGGCCTTGACGTTACCCACTGCGTTGAAGCGCACTTCGACAGCGCGGCTTTCGGCTTCCGCGAGGGTGACAGCAGCGCGCCGTTCGGGCTGCGAAGAATCGTCGTCCGACCAGCCGCAGGCCGACAGCACGAGCGCGCAGCAGGAGGTCAGTACGATGAGTCGGCGTGCGGATGAATTAGGGTCGAACATGGCAACGATAGAAGATTAACGGGGCACCGCGCCAGACGTGCAGCAGCCCAGTGTCCGAGATTAGCAGGCACACGGCAAACAGGTAGGGGTAAAACAGCGGCCACGGGGGTTGTTCGCCCCCTCATACGGGGGGGCGGCCCCGGGTGTGCGCATCGGCATCAGCTGCGGTGATTCGCGAGCCAGGCGAGCAGGGCCTTGGTGGCCTCGGGGCGCAGTTCGAGGCCCGGCGAGCCGTTATCCGATACTTCCCGCATCAGCGAAGAGTCGCTTCCCTCGATGCTGACGAGCGTGGTTTCAAGCTTAGAGCCCTCGTTGTGTTCGCGGGCGTCGAGCACGAAACGTCCGTGCTGGTACAGGTCATCGGGGTACTTGTCACCCACGACCAGCAGCAGCGGCGAAGTGAGCGACAACGCGAGCCGCTCGCCCACCTGGTTGCCCAGCAGGGCGACGCCGTTCAGGGGGTTGGCCTCCTCAAAGCGCTCGAATATGGCGCCTATGGTCGCGGTGCCGCTGCCGTGTCCGACCAGGAACACGCGATCGGTGTCCACGCGCGCGTGGTCTATGGCCCGGGTGTAGGCCTCCAGGGCGTTCGACCTGTCGGTGGCCCAGTGCCCGGGGCTGCTTCGGCCCGCGCCCGGCGCGTCAAAGCGGAAGACCGCGTAGCCCTTGTCTACCAGCAACTCGGCGAGGCGCTGGTAGACGCCCTTGCCCAGCTCGAAGTCGGGTCCCGGCGGCCAGCCGTTTCGGTCCACGCGTCCACCCGGGGGAATGATGACCACCAGTGGCGCCAGGCCCGCTGACGGAAAATCCCACTGCGCGGCCAGCACGGCGTCCACGCTTTTGAAGGTGGTCTGCACCGTCGAAGGGCGCTTGTCGATCGTGCCGCCGCCCGCCGTTACGGCAGCCGTGGCCATGCCTGCCGCCAGCAGCAGGCCGGCGGCGAGGCCCGCCAGGGCAGCGGCCGGTGGTACTAGAGCTTTCGTTTCGCGAAGTACCAATCGGTGACCTCCAGGCCGGTGTCCTTCCTCCGTTGCTCGGCATCGGGGACGGTCAGCGGTGGCGGTTGGATGACGTCATCGCCTTCTTTCCATCCCTCGGGCGTAGCCACCGCGTGCTCGGTCGTGGTCTGCAGCGATACCAGCAGCCTGAAGATCTCGTCAACGCTGCGACCGTTGGTCAGCGGGTAGTAGACCATGGCGCGCAGCAGGCCCTCGGGATCGATGACAAACACGCAACGAACGGTGGCCGTGTTGCTCGCGCCCGGGTGCAGCATGCCGTAGGCCGTGGCCACCGTGGTGTCGAGGTCGGCGATCAGGGGAAAGGGTATCTCGACGTCGAAGTTCGACTTGATGTTCTGTACCCACGCGATGTGCGAGTAGATGCTGTCGATGGAAAGCCCGATGAGCTGCACGCCCCTGGCGGCAAACTCGTCGTTGCGGCGGGCAAACTCCATCAGCTCGGTGGTGCAGACCGGGGTAAAATCGGCCGGGTGGGAGAAGAGCACGACCCACTTGCCCTTGAAGTCGTCGAGCTTGATCGGCCCGTGCGTTGACACGGCCTCGAACGCGGGCGCGGGCTCAAGCAACCTGGGCAGGGACGTCGTAGCTTGTTCGCTGGTATTTTCGCTCATGGTGTCAGCCTCCGGTCCGGCGGCGGCCTGCCGCGGGCTCGGGTCTAATGTGCAGCGTAGGTGGCTGTCTTGTCAAGGCGGGGCAGCGCCGGGGGGGCAGCGCCGGCTCTTGATTACCGGTCGTATGCGTTAGGCGGACTCAGAGCTGTTCGTCGTCAAGCGGGCGGTACTGGAGTGCTTCGGACAGGTGCGCGCAGCTCACCTCGCTTTCGTCGGCGAGGTCGGCGATGGTCGACGACACGGCCTGCAGGCTGCGCGTTGACCGCGCCGACAGGTTCATGGCCTCGCTGGCCTTGCCCAGCAGCTCCTCGGCTGATCGTGAAAAGGGCAGGCGGCTCTGCTCGCGCAGCGAGCGGCGGCGGGCCGCGCGCTCTACGCGTTGGCGAACACTGGCCGAGTCTTCAGGGCTTTTGCCGGGATCCATTTCGGCAAAGCTGATCCTGGGCACGTGCACGTGCAGGTCTATGCGGTCGAGCAGCGGGCCGCTTATGCGGTTCCTGTAACGCCGCAGTTGCTGGTCGCTGCAGCGACACTCGCGCCCCGTGCAACCCTTGAAACCGCAGGGGCAGGGGTTCATGGCGGCTACGAGTAGAAAGCCGGCGGGGAAGGTCACGCTGCCCGCCGCGCGACAGATGGTGAGCTCGGCCTCTTCCAGCGGCTGCCGCAGCTGGTTGAGCACGGCCGGCGAGAACTCGGGCAGCTCGTCGAGAAAGAGCACGCCACGGTGCGACAGGCTGATCTCGCCCGGTCGTATGCTGGGCCCGCCTCCGCCCACCAGGCCGGGGCCGCTCACCGCGTGGTGGGGTGCGCGAAAGGGCCGCTCGGTCACCAGCGCGCCACCGGCCACACCCGCCACGCTGTGGACGGTGGTGATCTCCATGGCTTCGGCCACCGACAGTGCCGGCAGCAAGCCGGGCAGCCTGCGTGCGAGCATGGTTTTGCCTGCGCCCGGTGGACCGCTCATGAGCATGTGGTGGCGGCCGGCAGCGGCGATCTCCAGTGCCCGGCGCGCCGATTGCTGCCCGTGTACGTCGACGAGGTCGGAGTTGGTGCCAGCGCGCTCGGCCAGCAGCGCCTCGGCGTCGACCACCACCGGCGCCGCCTTGAAGCCCGAGCGCAGCAGCGAGAGGGTTTCGCCGAGGCTGTCGACACCGTACACGGCCAGGCCGCCGGCGAGCGCGGCCTCTGCGGCGTTGGCGCGCGGCAGCACCAGTCGCTCGAGCCCGCGGCGCGAGGCGCACAGGGCGGCCGGCAGGGCGCCGTTTACTGCGCGCACCTGCCCGTCCAGGCCCAGCTCACCGAGGAAGGCCGTGCCGCGCACCTGCTCGGTTTCGCTCAGCCCGGCCGCCGTGAGAAGGGCGATGGCGATCGACAGGTCGAAGGCCGAGCCTGCCTTGCGCCGGGACGCCGGCGACAGGTTCACCAGCCCACGCCCGCGAGGAAAGTCAGGGGTGGTGGCCCTTATGGCCGATCGCACGCGCTCGCGGCCCTCCCTCACGGCCGTGTCGGGCAGCCCCACGAAGGTGAGCTGGGGCAGGCCGGTGGAGACGCTGGCTTCCACGCGGACCAGGTAGCCCTCGACGCCTTCGTGCGCACAGGTATTGGTACTAGCCAGCACCCCCCTAATCTGTCAGGTCGGGGCGTGGGTACTCAACGCCATGGGTGTAATATAATGGTGACTGGGCCGCGAGACAGTGATATTAAAAAGCCGGATATGGAAAACCCGATGCTTGTGATGGTAGACAACTACGACTCGTTCACCTGGAACCTGGTGCAGTACCTCGGTGAACTCGGTGCCGAAGTGGTTGTTCACCGCAACGACGAGATAACTCCGGAAGAAATAGAGCAGGCCGGGCCCCTCGGTGTGGTGGTGTCGCCGGGGCCGTGCACGCCGCGCGAGGCGGGTATCTCGGTGGAGGTCGTTCGTCGCTTCGCCGGCAAGCTGCCCATGCTCGGCGTCTGCCTGGGCCACCAGTGTATCGCCAGTGCCTTCGGCGGCAAGGTGGTGAGGGCCGACAGGCTGATGCACGGCAAGACCTCGCCCGTTGAGCACGACGGCCGGGGTGTCTTCAGCGGCCTGCCCCAGGGCTTTATCGCCACGCGATATCACTCACTGATAGTCGAGAGAGAAAGCCTGCCCGCCGAGCTCGAGGTCAGCGCGTGGACGGCCGAGGGCGAGATCATGGGCATACGCCACAAGCAGTTGCAGGTTGAAGGCGTGCAGTTTCATCCCGAGTCGATACTCACCAGCGAGGGCAAGGCGCTGCTCGGCAACTATCTCGACATGGTCACCGGCGGCGAGTCGGGTCCATGAAGAGTCGGCCCGCGTGCGCTCTCGGGCTGGCCCTGCTGGCCCTGCTGGTCGTTGTCGGTAGCTGTGGCCCGCGCCCGGCCCCCGGGCCGTCCGGCAGCGGCTCTTCGGGGCCGCCCTCGATCGGGCGAACGCCAGGCCGGGTGGCCGTACCCTCGGGCTACCAGGCCGCCGTCAGCCTTGGCTCGGCGGCCGATGGGGCGGTCGTGCTGCTGGCCGACCGGCTGCGCGACGGTGATTTTCGCCTGGCCCGGATGGGCAACAGGATAAAGGCCAACCGCAGGGTCACGCTCGAAGACGGCAACAGCGTACTCCTGCTCGGACGCAGCTACCCGGTAGAAAGCGCCGACGGTGCCGATACTTTCGTGTTGCGGCTGGAAGCCGAAGTTTTCAATCGTGACGGCGGCGCCCTGCTGGCCCTTTCCTGGAGCAGCCCGGGGCTCGAGTTTTCGCTCGACACGCTCGAACGTTTTCTGCGTGATGTCGCAGCCGGCATCAACGCTGCCGCCAGCGCTGCGGCCGCCCCGACCGACATTCATTAACTCCAAGGCATTGCAGACCGGGGTCGCTCGATAGTAGGCAATGGGGGTGAGTATTCCCCCCGACGACGAACTGTTGTGCCTGGTCGCTCTTTCCGACATGCGCGGAGCCTGGGGCGTTCCCTGGCGTCGCCTGGTGGCCGATTTCGGCTCGGCGCGGGCGCTGTGGGCAGCCTCCGATGCCGAGCTCGAGCTGGCGGGCTTCAACGAGCGTGGGCGGCGTCGCTTGCGAGCCTTCAATGCCTGGGAAACTCTGCGCCGCCGGCTCGACGGTTGGCGGCGGCAGCGGGTCGAGGTCTGCGGACTGGGCGACGCCGCTTACCCCGCTGCCCTGCTCACTGTGGAAGACGGTCCACTGGTCCTCTACTACCGGGGCGCCACCCCCTCTGTCCACCGTCTGGCCGTAAGCGTGGTGGGCGCGCGCAAGGCCAGCGACTACGGGCTGCGCACGGCCCGTCGCCTGGGTCGCGAAGCGTCGGCTTGCGGGCTGGTGGTGGTGAGCGGCATGGCTCGGGGTATCGACTCCGAGGCGCAGCGCGGTGCGCTCGAAAACGGCGCGAGCGTGGCCGTGCTCGGTTGCAGCCCCGAGCGGCCTTACCCGGAGTCGAGCAGCAGGCTGTACCGGCAACTGTTGGAGCAAGGGACGGTGCTGAGCGAGTTTCCGCCGGGAACCGAGCTGGCCGCGTGGCAGTTTCCCCGGCGCAACCGGATAGTGACGGGCATGTCGGCAGCGACCGTGGTCATCGAGGCTGGCGAGGGCAGCGGCTCGCTGATAAGCGCAAAACTGGCCCTGGCCCAGGGCCGGGAGTTGCTGGCGGTGCCCGGCCCGGTCGACTCGCGGGTGTCGCGCGGCAGCAACGCGCTCATACGCGATGGCTGTACACCTTTGCTCGAAATTACCGACCTGCTGGCTGCGCTGGGCTTGCAGGCAAGCGAGGCCCGGGGGCTCGAAGTCAGCGCGAAGACAGCGAAATGCAGCCCCGTAGAACAACGTTTGCTCGACCTGCTCGCGTCCGGGTCTCTGCACATTGACGACGTGGTAAAAAGGACCGGGCTTGACCGTGCGGCGATATTGGCGTTGATAACGTCGCTTGAACTTATCGGTCTGATCAAGCGTCAGTCCAGTGGCAGCTACGCCCGCGTGGCGTGACGACGATGATGGCATGTTGCCCACGGACGCTGGCCCGGGCCGCTTGGTACAGGGAAGAATTATGGCTCGCACCCTCGTTATCGTTGAGTCGCCTACCAAGGCGAAGACCCTGGGGAAGTTCCTCGGCAAGGACTACATCGTAGAGTCGAGCGTCGGCCACGTGCGTGATCTGCCCGCCAGCGCGTCTGACATCCCCGACGCGGTAAAGAAAGAAAAGAAGTGGGCCACGCTGGGCGTGGACGTCGAAAACGACTTCGAGCCGCTGTACCTGGTGTCGCCCGAAAAGAAGAAGGTCGTCGCGGCGCTCAAGCGTCAGCTCAAGGGCTGCGACCGGCTGCTGCTCGCAACTGATGAAGACCGCGAAGGTGAGGCCATCAGCTGGCACCTGCTCGAGGTGCTCAAGCCCACTGTCCCGGTCAGCCGCATGGTCTTTCACGAGATCACCCGCGACGCGATTCTCGCGGCCCTCGACAACACCCGCGAGCTCGACGACAACCTGGTCCGTGCCCAGGAGGCCCGGCGCATAATAGACCGCCTGGTGGGCTACGAGTTGTCGCCGGTGTTGTGGCGCAAGATACTGCCCCGGCTGTCGGCCGGTCGCGTGCAGAGCGTCGCCATACGCTTGATAGTGGAACGCGAGCGCGCGCGCATGCGTTTCAAGGAGGCCAGCTGGTGGGATCTCGTCGCCTCCTTGAAGGCTGACGAGGGCGGCGAGTTCTCGGCGCGCCTGGTATCGATCGACGGTACCCGGCTTGCGGGCGGCAAGGACTTTGATCCCGACACCGGCAGGATTTCGCGCGACAAGGTCTACCTGCTGGGCGGCGAGGAGGCCGAAAAACTTCGTGCGGCTGCGGGCACGGCCTCCTACTCGGTCCTGAGCACCGAGGAGAAACCCTTCAAGCGTTCGCCGGCTCCGCCATTTACGACTTCTACCCTGCAGCAGGAGGGCGGACGCAAGCTCGGTTTTGACGCTAAGCGGACCATGCGCGCGGCGCAGCGGCTCTACGAACTGGGCTTTATTACTTACATGCGAACCGATTCGGTGGCGCTGGCTCCCGGAGCGGTAAAGGCCGCGCGGGCGACCATAGGCAAGCTCTACGGCAAGGACTTCGTGCCAGACAAGCCGAGGACCTTTGCCAACAAGGTCAAGAACGCCCAGGAGGCCCATGAAGCGATACGCCCGTCGGGAGACACCTTTGCCCCGGTGGACGAGCTGCGCTCGAGACTGGGCAACGACGAGGCGCGCCTGTACGAGATGATCTGGAAGCGCACCATGGCCTGCCAGATGACCGAGTCTCGCGGCCGCCGCATGGTGGTCAAGGTGTCCGCGCGCGTGAACGACCAGGAGCTGTTGTTCCAGGCCAACGGCAACGTTGTCGATTTTCCAGGCTTCCTGCGCGTGTACGTAGAGGGCAGCGACGACCCGGAGGCCGCCCTTTCCGACCGCGAGGTGGTGCTGCCGTCGGTGAAAGAGGGCGACAGTCTTGCGCTGGCAGGCCTCGACGGCGACGAGCACAGCACCCAGCCACCGGCCCGCCTGACCGAGGCCTCGCTGGTCAAACTCATGGAAGAGTTGGGCATCGGCAGGCCCAGTACCTACGCCAGCGTGATAGCCAACATCGAGCGGCGCGAGTACACCTTTAAGAAAGGTACGGCGCTGGTGCCTACCTTCACGGCCTTCGCGGTGGTGCAGCTGCTGCAGGAGCATTTTTCGCACCTCATCGACCCTTCGTTCACCGCCGGCATGGAAGACCGTCTCGATTCCATAGCCAGGGGCGAGGGCGAGGCCACCCCCTACCTGCACGAGTTCTATTACGGTAACGGCGACCCGGGTCTGCGACCACTGCTCGACGAGAAGATCGAGGACATCGACCCCCGCAAGGTGTGCTCCATTTCGATGGGGAGCGACGAGCAGGGCAGGGAGTACGTAATCCGCGCCGGTCGTTACGGCCCCTACGTGCAGCTGGGCGAAGAAACGGCTTCGCTGCCCGACGACGTCTGCCCCGACGAAGTCACCCTGCAGTGGCTCGACGAGTTGCTGGAGAAAGCCGCTGCCGGCCCCGTGCAACTGGGCGAGGACCCGGAGACCGGCAAAGGGATATACATGATGGAGGGCCGCTTCGGCCCCTACGTGCAACTGGGTGACCAGGAAGAAAAGGGCGACAAGCCGCCGAGGGCTTCACCGCTGCCGGGCATGGATCCCGCCACGCTCAGCCTGGAGCAGGCGCTGCAGTTGCTGGCCCTGCCCCGGACGGTGGGCGCCGACAACGACGGCGTCGAAATACTCGGCTTCAACGGCCGTTACGGCCCCTACATCAAGAGGGGCAGTGACACCCGCAGCCTCGAAGACGGAGACGACCTTCTCAAGCTGAGCCTTGAGCGGGCACTGCACCTGCTCAGCCAGCCAAAGCGTCGCGGGCGGCGCAAGGCTGCCGAGCCGCTGAAGGTGTTTGAAAACGTTGAGGCGCTCGAAGGGGGCACCATCAAGTTGCTCGAGGGCCGCTTCGGCCCCTACGTGACCGACGGTGAGACCAACGCCTCGCTGCCACGCGACAGCGGCGACGCCAAGCAGATTACCGAGGCGAGAGCGGTGCAGCTCATTCTCGACCGGCGCGCGAGTGGACCGGCGCGAAAAAAGAAGAAAAAAGCCGCGAAGAAGAAGGCTACTAAGAAGAAGGCCACCAGGAAGAAGGCTACTAAGAAGAAGGCCTCGGCTGGCAAAAGTACGGTCAAGGCGACGGTCCGCGACACCACGACGTCTGATTCCGGCAACACGGACCCCGGAAACACGGAGTCCTGAGCCGAGTGTCGGGCACGGCGGGAAGGGTCACCGTCATCGGCGGAGGGTTGGCCGGTTGCGAGGCTGCCTGGCAGTTGGCCAGGCAGGGCGTGGCCGTAGACCTGTTCGAAATGCGGCCGCTGCGCAGCACCGAGGCACATACCACCGACGGTCTCGCCGAGCTCGTCTGCTCCAACTCGCTCAGGGACAACAGCCTTTCGAGTGCCGTGGGCGTTCTCAAGGAAGAGATGCGGCGCATGGGCTCGCTCATCATCGCCGCTGCCGAGGCTCACCAGGTGCCAGCCGGTTCGGCGTTGGCCGTCGACCGCCGCGGTTTTTCGCGCTACGTGCACGAGGCTGTTGAGCAGGAGCCCGGCATAACGCTGAAGCGCGGCGAGCTGACCACCATTCCCGACGAGCCGGTGGTCATCGTAGCTACCGGGCCGTTGACCTCGCCGTCGCTGGCCTCGGCCCTGGGACAGCTGATGGGCAGCAAGCACCTCTATTTCTACGACGCCATATCGCCCATAGTCACGGCCGAGTCGGTTGATATGGACGTTGCCTTTCGCGCCGCCCGCTACGGCCGCGGTGGCGACGACTACGTCAACTGCCCGCTCACCGAAGACGACTACAACACACTGGTCGATGAGATCCTCTCGGCGGAGTTCGTGGAGGCCCGCGATTTTGAGCGCTGCGTATGGTTTGAAGGCTGCATGCCGGTGGAAGAGATCGCGCGGCGTGGACGCGAATCGCTGAGGTTCGGGCCGATGAAACCCGTAGGCCTGGAGTTACCCGACGGCGGCGGCATGGCCCACGCGGTGCTGCAGCTCAGGCAGGACGACCGCGAGGGACGGCTGCTGGGAATGGTGGGTTTTCAGACCCGCATGACCTGGACCGAACAACGCCGGGTGTTCCGTGGCATCCCTGGATTGGAGAACGCCGAGTTCGTGCGCATGGGTAGCCTGCACCGCAACACCTTTCTCGACTCGCCGCGGGTACTCACGACCGACCTGCAGGCAAAGAACAGGCCGGGACTGTTCATAGCCGGACAGCTGACCGGGGTGGAGGGCTACGTGGAGTCGGCGGCCACCGGCCTGCTCTGCGGAGTCAACGCGGCCCGCGCGCTTTTGGGCCAGGCCTCGCTGCTGCCACCGCCCAGCACGGCGCTGGGCTCGCTGCTTGCCTACGTCACCGACGAGGGCCGACGCGATTTTCAACCCATGAATGCCAACTACGGGCTCATGCCCCCGCTCGAGGGTCGCAAGCTGCGCAAGCGCGAGCGTCGTCAGGCCATGGGCCGTAGGGCTCTCGAAGAGCACGGGCGGTGGATGCAGAACTGGCCCGGCGGCACTGACGGGCACAAGGAGCGAGCGCAACAGGCATGACCAAGGCGGAGATGGTAAAATCGGTGGCAAGGAGCACGGGCTTGTCGGGGCGGGCGGCTGCCGAGGCAGTGGACGCCACCATACGGGAGATCACTCGTGCCCTGAAAAAAGAAAAACGCGTGTCCGTGGCCGGGCTCGGCACCTTCTCGGTCCGGGTCCGCAAGACACGCAGGGGACGCAACCCTCGTACCGGTGAAGAGTTGACCATCAAGGCAGGAAAGACCGTTGGTTTTCGCGCCGCTCCCGGGCTGAAAAAAGGGCTCTAGGAGCATCGTGTTACCCTCCGCACTGTCGGGGCTGGGTAGGGCGGGGTGGAGGGCTGCTCTCGAATCGGCGTTGGAAAGGTCGCCGTCGCCCGCCCGCGCGCTGGCGGCGACCGAGAGGCTGCTCGAGTCGGGCGGCCGCAAGGCGCTCAGCAGCTGGCCCGCTGCGGGGCTCGACGACCTGCTTGCCATCCTCGGTGCCAGCCCTGCCATGGCCCGCACCCTGGCGGGCATGGGCGAGAGCTGGCCCGACTGCGCCCGTCGCTACCACGACCCTAATCCCGGACAGCGCGGGCTGGCCTCGCTCAGCGGCGCCCGCCGGGCCCGCAACGAAGAGCAGCTCTCCGAGCGCCTGCACGAACTCGCAGCGCTCGAGATGCTGCGCATCGGCGCCCGCGACCTGCTCGGCCTCGCCACGCTCGAGGACACCACGCAGGGGCTGACCGAGCTCGCCGATTTTTCGATCAAGACAACGGTGGACAGGTTGCGCCGTATACTCGTGCACGAACAGGGCGACGTGCTCACCACGGATGGCCGGCCGCTGGACTTTGTCGTGCTCGGCATGGGCAAGCTGGGCGCGGCCGAGCTCAATTACAGCTCAGACGTTGACCTGGTCTGTCTATACGAGAGCGCGCCGCTGGCCGAGGGTTGCCCCGACGCCGGTAGTTTTTTTTCCTCGCTGGTGTCGGGCCTGTCGCGTGTAATAGGCGGCGGCGATTCGGGGGGCTTCGTGTTTCGGGTTGATCTCGACCTCAGGCCAGAGGGGCTGCAGGGGCCGGTGGTCAACTCGATGTCGGCGGCCCTGTCCTACTACGAAGGCTGGGGCGACACCTGGGAACGCGGGGTCATGCTCAAGGCCCGCCCGGTGGGTGGCCAACTCGAACTGGGCGAAGAGTTTATCCGCGAGATACAGCCCTTCGTTTTTCGTCGCCACCTCGACTACCAGACCATCGAAGATTTCAGGCGCATGAAGGAGCGCATAGACGCCGAGCTGGCCGAGCTACCGCGCGAGACCAGGAACGTCAAGATAGGCCGGGGGGGCATACGCGAGCTGGAGTTTGTGGTTCAGCTCATGCAGATCGTTCACGGCGGCCACGTACACTCGGTGCGCTGCCGGGGCACGCTGCCGGCGCTCGTAGAACTCGAGAAACACGGCTTCATGACCAGCGAGGATACCGGCAGGCTGCGCGAGGCTTACGTTTTTCTGCGCGACGTTGAGCACGCGCTGCAGGTGGTCGAGCGCAGGCAGACCCAGGCTCTGCCCAGCGGTCGCGAGGAGCTCGCCTGGCTGGCCCGGCGACTGGGCTACGGGACAGGTCGCCGGGGCAGGCCCCTACTCGACCCGGCTGCGGGCGGAGACGAGGCCGACGCCTTCGAGGTCGACTGGCAACGTCACACCGCGCAGGTGCGCGAGGCGTTCGTACGGTTCCTCGAGTTGCGGACCGATTCTTCACCGGTGGAATCTACGGATTCCTTTCCTGCCCTGGTCGACGATCTTTCGTCGGGGCGCCTCGACGAGGCCGCCGCCCTACTCGAGGAGCTGGGCCTGCGCGATGCCGCGGCCGCGGCATCGTCTCTGCAACGGCTGTTCCGGGGAAGGGGCCTGGGCCCGATGAACGCGCAACGGCGCAGGGCCATCGAAGCCATGGCACCGGCGCTGCTCGACGCCGTTGTCAGCAGCGGCGACCCCGACCGGGCGCTCGGCAACCTGGTGGAGTTTCTCCTGCGCACCGGCGCGCACACCAGCTACCTGGCCCTGCTCGGCGGATCACCGGCCACCATGCTCATCCTCGTGCGCCTGTTTGCCGGCAGCGCCTTGCTGTCGAGCCTGCTGGTCGGTCACCCCGAGCTCATCGATTCATTGGTGAGGTCCGACCGCGGGGCTCCGACCAGGGAGCGTCGCGACATGGAGGCCGATCTCGCCCGCGCCTGCGACGCGGTGGAAGAGGAAGAAGACCTGCTGGCCGCGCTCAGGCGCTTCAAGTCGGCTGAACTGCTGCGCGTAGGTTTCAACGACCTCGCCGGCGAACTCGACGACCGGCAGGTAGCCCGCGAGCTGGTCACGCTGGCCGAGGTCTGTCTTTGCGAAGCCGCCCGCCAGGCCCGCAGGCTGCTGGGCCTGGGCGAGGACCCGGGCCGCGGCAGAGTGCGGCTTGCAGTGCTGGCCATGGGGCGACTTGGCGCCGCCGAGCTGGGCTACGGCTCGGACCTCGACATAATCTTCGTTTACCAGGGACGCGGCGACGACTTCGACGAAACCGCCCACACAGCGGCGACCCGGCTGGCCCAGAAAATCGTGTCGCTGCTGCGGGTGCCCACCCGTGACGGCAGGGTATTCGAGGTTGACACCAGGCTGCGCCCGTCGGGCCGGGGAGGGCCCCTGGTGACCTCCCTCGATCGTTTTATAAACTACCACGACAAGGAGGCCGACCTGTGGGAGCGGCAGGCCCTGCTCAGGGGACGGGTGGTGTACGGTCCGGCCACGCTGGCGCGGCGCATTCACTCGGAGTTGCAGCGGCTGGG
>DBZX01000056.1:0-15764 GCA_002311335.1 bacterium UBP10_UBA1149 | reverse complement strand
AGTTGCAGCGGCTGGTCTACACGAGCGGGCTCAGCGAGAGCGGGATTCGCGAGATCGCCGAACTGCGCGACAAGGTGATAGCCGACCGCGAGATAGACGAAGAGCTGCGGCTCAATTTCAAAGTCGGCCGGGGCGGCATCGCCGACCTCGAGACCATAGTGCAGGTGTTGCAGCTAGCGCACGGCCATTCGAACGAGCTGCTGAGGGCGGCTTGTAGCACCGGTGACACGCTGGCCGTGTTGCGCGAAGAGGGCTTGTTGGACCGGGCCGATGCCGAGTGCCTGGAGGCGGCCTATGTCTTTTTGCGGCGGCTGGAGTCGGGGCTCAGGCTTGACCAGGACAAGTCGGTGGAAGACGTCGAACGCGACGCCCGCCTGCTGGGACCGGTGGCCTATCGCATGGGATTCACCGGCCCCTCGGCCTCGGCCGACCTGCTCACCGAGGTCGACGCCCGGCGCGCGCTGGTAAGCGAGATCTACGCCCGCCACCTGGTCGGTGACCCGTCGTCTCGTTGACCTGCAGGAAGGCGGCGTGTATCGGTCAAGGCTGCCCGCCCAATTGCGTGGCGGGCAAAGAGGTGTGACCGGTGACCACTACCGACAAGATATGGATGGATGGAGAGCTCGTTGACTGGGATGACGCCCAGGTCCACGTGCTCAGCCACAGCCTGCACTACGGGCTCGGCGTTTTTGAGGGCATTCGCTGCTATCGCTGCGACGACGGCAGTTCGGCCGTGTTCAGGCTCGACGATCACGCCAGGCGCCTGCGCGACTCGGCCCATATACTGAGCCTGGATTGCCCGTGGAGCCAGGACGAGATCGCCACGGCCTGCCTCGACACAATAAAGGCCAACGGGCTCAAAGAGTGCTACATCCGCCCACTGCTGTACCTGGGCGAGGGCGAGATGGGGCTGGCCGCTACCTCCAACAAGGTACACCTGAGCATAGCCGTCTGGCCCTGGGGCGCCTACCTGGGTGACGACGCGATCAAGAACGGTATCCGCTTGAAGACTTCTTCGTTGCAGCGCTACACGGTCAACAGCTTCATGACCAAGGCCAAGGCGACCGGCCAGTACATCAACTCGATACTGGCCAGCCGCGAGGCGGCCAACTCCGGCTACGACGAGGCCCTGTTGCTCGACGTTGATGGTTTCGTTGCCGAGGGCTGTGGCGAAAACCTGTTCATGGCCCGGGGTGGGCGGGTCAAGACCCCCAACATAGCCACCGTGCTCGAGGGTATAACGCGAGACACCGTCATAACGCTGCTCCGTGACCAGGGCGTTGATCTGGTCGAGGAACGCTTTACCCGCGACGAGATCTACATAGCCGATGAGGCATGGTTTACCGGCACAGCGGCAGAGATCACGCCCATAGCCTCGCTGGACGACCGCAAGGTCGGACCCGGTAAGCCGGGGCCGATTACCAAGGCACTGCAGGAAACTTTCTTCGCAGTCATCAGGGGGAAGCAGCCGAGCTACGAACACTGGCTCACGCGGGTGCCGTCCTGAGCCAGCCGCAGCGCGGGTTCCGCCTGGGCGGCTTCGGTTCGGGCGGGTCAGGCATGGGGATAGGGCCGAGCGGGCCCGTCCCGTCGGCGATAAAGGGCCTCATGATCGCCAACGTGCTGATCTACATCATGCAGATCAGTGCGCCCCGCTACTTCTTTCTTGAGAACTTCGCGCTGGTGGGTCCGCTGGTGCTGCAGGGCGAGATCTGGCGGCTTGTAAGCTACCAGTTCCTGCACGGGGGAGCGTGGCACCTGGGCATAAACATGCTCATGTTGTGGATGTTCGGCTCGGAGCTCGAACAGCGCTGGGGCCCGCGTTTCTTTCTGAAGTACTACTTCCTCTGCGGTGTCGGCGGCGGTCTGCTCTACACCCTGTTCATGGCCGATGCCATGGTTCCCAGCGTCGGCGCTTCGGGTGCCATCTACGGGGTGCTGATGGCCTACGGCCTGTGGTTTCCCAACCGCCAGGTGCTGCTCTGGTTCGTGGTGCCCATTCCGGTGCGTACGCTGGTGCTGTTTCTTATCCTGATCGAGTTCCTGCAGTCCTTGCAGTCATCGGGCAGTGGCATTGCTCACGCGGCTCACCTGGGCGGCATGGCCTTCGGGTATGTTTACCTGCGCTGGTGGGGACAGCGCTACGGTGCCACGCTGGGTGCCTTGCCCGGCCTGAAGGATATTCGTATGGCCTGGCTGAGATGGAAGTTCAGGCGTTTGCAGAAGCGCCGCATCGGCGGCGGTGAGGGCGGCGGCAGTAAGGACCGCGGTGGGCGTACGCTGCACTGACCAGATATTCCTGACCAGGTGCCGGCAAGAGGGAAGGTCGGTCAGAAGAAGCAGCAGCCTGGCTCCAGAAGAATGGTGTCAGTGGCCTGGCAACAACTCTCGTTGAAAATCCTCCGGGAACAATCCCGTCTTCAAGCATCAATCGGGAAACAGTACCCCGATCAGTAAAAAACCTGCGGCCATCAATATAGATTCAATCATGAAGGCTCCTCGCCCTGATTAATTTCAGGACCCGTGTGCAGGGTAGTTCTGGCAGGTTTTCACCATTGTCGTCAACCCCCCGACCGGGTATAAGTGTAATGATGTTCACATTTGACAACCGCGGTCATTCTCCTGCTCCCGCTATTGAAATGCTGTGTTGTTTTCCGTAACAGCCAGTTTTTTCCTACTAAAACCAGCTAGTTGGGCTTTTTGCTCTGCTGTGCAGTCCGCCTGACCAGAGGCTGTGTACCACTCTGAAGGCCGTCCGGCCCGGCTTCGAGTTTCTCGGTTTTCAGGTAATTTTTCTCTTGACCTCGGGCTCGACCGGGTCTTTGACCGGGGGGGGCGTGTATTGGTGGACCGCCGGGGATAAACAGTTCGGGTGTGCCGGGTTGAAGACGGGGTTCGGGTCGAAGAAAGGGTTCTTGAGGTCGCCGCTGGCTGCCACAGCGCTGCCCGCATATGGGTGGGTGCCCGCTCGCGGGCAAAATTGCTGCTGCTGCACGGCATGGGGCAGTACGGGGGACGTTTTGACGCGCTGGCACGCCACCTGGCATCGATTGGAGTAACCGTTACGGCTTACGATCAGCGTGGACACGGGCGCGGGCCGGGCCGCACGGGCTGGCTGGGCGATTTCGACCAGCTGCTCGACGACCTGCAGACCGTGGTTGAACAAGCGGCACGCGAGAAGCCCGAATTGCCGCTGCTGCTCATGGGCCATTCGATGGGAGGCCTGGTCGTGCTCGCCTACCTGCTCGACCGCCGCCCCCTGCCCGACATGGCGGTACTGTCGAGCCCGGCTATTGTGCCCCTCATAGACGATGAGGACGGGCTTGACCCGACCCGCCTGAGCAGGGATCCGGCGGCCTGGCGATCGTACATGAGAGACCCGCTTCTGCTCAGGGAGCGCGTGCAGCCCGAGCTCTACCACCGCCTGTTCGACGGCCTCTGTCGCCTTCCGGGCAGGGCTGCCGAGCTGAGCCTGCCGTTGCTGCTCGTGCAGGGCAGCGACGACCGCCTGTGCAGCAGCGAGGGGGCGGTGGAGTACCTCGAGCAGGCCTCTTCTGCCGATCTTGATCTGAGGGTCTACGAAGGAGGGCGCCACGAGTTGTTTGCAGACACCATACGCGAGCGCGTGAGCGCCGAGCTGGGTGAGTGGATACTGGAACGAGTGCCGCGGAACTCTGCTAGCATGGTCTCAGAATGAGTTGCGGGGTTGCATTCGTAGTTGGTTCGCCGCGGTCGGGGTCGACCCTGCTGGCGCGCATGATCGGGTCGCATTCGGCTGTTTACGGCCGCCCCGAGCCTCACCTGCTCACACCGCTTGCCCACCTCGGCTATTTTGACAACGTCGACAAGGCTCCCTACGACCACGTGCTGGCGGCCGAGTCCACGCGGCAGTTCGTCGAGGATCTGCCCGCTGGAGAGCAGGACTACGTTGACGCCTTGAGGGCTTACTCCGACCTGCTCTACGAGCGCATGCTTTCTACGCGGCCCGGCAAACAGGTGTTCCTCGACAAGACCCCGGCCTATGCGCTGGTGCTGGATTTCATAGCGCGCATCTATCCCGATGCCCGTTTCGTGGTGCTCACGCGCCACCCCCTGGCGGTGTTCAGTTCTTACGCCGAGTCGTTCTTTGACGGCGACTACCAGGCTGCCCACGACTATAATCCCATCACCGAGCGTTACGTGCCGGCCATAGCCGGGTTCCTGCGCAATTCGGGCCTGCCGCTGTGCCACGTCGTCTACGAGAAACTCGTCGCCGACCCCGAAGCCGAGCTCGCGCGCGTGTTCGACTATCTCGGTCTTCCCAACGAAGAGGACGCGGTGGACTACGGCGAGCACGGGCACGTTGAAAAAGGCCTGGGCGACCCCATAGGCGTGGCCCGTCACAAGCGGCCCTCTACCGATTCGATGCACAAGTGGGCAGCCGAGGTCGCCGCCGATCCCGCCCGCGAGGCACTGTGCCGAAACATAATCGCCCGCCTCGACCCCGCCGACCTGCAGACCTGGGGCCACCCGCTGGACACCATCTGGCAGCCGCTCGAGGAGATCTCGGGCAAGCCGCAGCGCAAGCCGCGCAAGTGGGATCGCTACAGCGTTGAGCGGCGGGCCATAGTCATGCTCAGGCGCAGGGTGCAGGCCAGTCGCGGCCTGCGCAAGTTGATGTCCACCGCCCGCCTGGGCCTGGATGTACTCCTGCGCGACTGATTCTGTCCTGGCCGGCCCGCTGGCGCAGATCCAGCCAGCTCCCACGCCATTTCAATTGACGACCGTCGTGGGCGGGCGTATAAGATTGGAGGGCCCATAAGGTCTACGAATTTACTATGACTGCTGCCACCCAGCCCCATTGCATGGCCAACAACCGTGCTTCGCTCATGAACGTGGGCCGCGAAGTCGACTACGCGGTGCGCGCGCTCAGCTACATGGCCGTCGCGTCGCGTTCGGGCGTGCCGACAAGGCGAGCCGAGATCGGCCAGGCCCAGGCCATACCGCGGCATTACCTGGCAAAGATACTTCGCAAGGCGGTAGACGGCGGGCTGGTAGAATCAGGCGTGGGGCCGCGCGGCGGCTTCTGGTTGGCTCGCGACCCGGCCAGCATCAGCCTGCGTGACGTGTACGAGTGCATCAACGGGCCCATGTGCCTGGTGGAGTGCCTGGCCGAGAAACCGGCGGGCGGGCCGCTCATCTGTGATTTTGAAGAGGTCTGCCCGCAGGCTGGCGTCTGGCGCGGCGCCCAGGTGGCTCTCTTGAAGTATCTCGAGGGGTACGACCTTGCCGGCCTGTCGGCAAGGGCCGATGACGAGGGATTGGTTTCAGCTCTGGCCGCCCAGGCCTGACAAAGTCGGCGGCCCCCTGGGCGCGGCGTGGAGGACAGTAAGATGGCAGACAGCGTAAAACTCGACGAGGAACTGGTGCTCGCGACCCTTTCGACGATCAACGACCCTGAAATTCCGGTCAACATCGTGGAGCTGGGATTGGTCTACAGCATTGAAATAGTGGACCGTTCGGTAGACATCGCCATGACCCTCACCACCCCCGGCTGCGGCATGGCCGGCTACATAACCGGCGAGGCCCGGCAGAAACTGCTCGATCTCGAGGGCGTTGACAAGGCCGAAGTCCGACTGGTCTGGGATCCGCCGTGGAACGCCCACATGATCAGCGCACCGGGCCGCAAAAAGCTGGGCCTGGCTGACCCCGGCGACTGAGCCTCGCCACTGACCTCTGCGGGGCCGGCTGTCGCCGGTCTCGCTGCCTGCTGGACGGGCAGTGCTGCTGACCGTTTTACAGGCAACGGGCCGCCTCCTGCGTGCTTTCTGCCCGCCGGGGGCACGGGTTTCGCAGGTTTCCCAACTTACGCACAGCTTGGATAGTTGGCACCGATCCTGCTTCTACGGGAGGTGAGGGGAGACCCTTACCCAAACCGGGAGGAGCAAACCACATGAGAATCCACACCATAATCCGTTCCCTGCCCCTGGCTGCAATCATGCTGCTGGCTGGCGTAGCGGTGGCGCTGGCCGAAGAAGCCGCGGCGCCCGCAGTGAGTGACGGAGTTTTTACCGCCAACAACTCCTGGATGATGCTGGCCGCGGGCCTGGTCTTCATCATGCACCTGGGCTTCGCGACCCTGGAGTCGGGTCTGACCAGGTCGAAGAACACCACCAACATCCTGTTCAAAAACACGTTTATCGTCTGCATCGGAATCATCACCTACGCGCTGGTGGGCTTTAACATCATGTACCCCGGCGATTTCAACATCATCGGCGGTGGCGTGCTCGGCTTTGCCGGTTACGGCTTGTTTCCGACGGCGGCCGATAACACGGCGGCTTATGCCGACGGTGGCTACACCTACTGGACCGACTTCCTGTTCCAGGCGATGTTTGCAGCGACTGCGGCCACCATCGTTTCGGGGGCGGTAGCAGAGCGCATAAAGCTCTCGTCGTTCATGATCTTCTCCACGGTTTTCGTGGCGCTGGTCTACACGGTCGTCGGTTCGTGGAAGTGGGGCGGCGGCTGGCTCGACGTCATGGGCTTCTACGATTTCGCCGGCTCAACCCTGGTGCACTCGGTCGGCGGCTGGGGCGCACTGGCCGGTGTCCTTCTGCTCGGCCCGCGCATGGGCAAGTACGGCAAGGACGGTAAGATTCGCGCCATACCCGGCAGCAGCATGCCGCTGGCCACCATCGGCGTGTTCCTGCTGTGGCTGGGCTGGTTCGGCTTCAACGGCGGCTCGGTGCTGAGCGCTGACCCGGCCCTGGTTTCGCTCACGCTCGTGACCACCTGTCTCGCGGCCGCGTCCGGGGGCCTGGCGGCGATGATGGTTTCCTGGGCCCTCTCGAAGAAGCCTGACCTGTCGATGGCGCTCAACGGGATACTGGCCGGCTTGGTGGGCATAACCGCCGGCGCTGACCTCATGGCCATGCACTCAGCCATAGCCATCGGCCTGGTGGCGGGTGTGCTCGTGGTGTTCTCGGTGATGTGGATAGACAGGGCCAAGGTCGATGATCCGGTGGGCGCGATCTCGGTTCACCTGGTCTGCGGAATCTGGGGCACCCTGGCCGTGGGTATTTTCGGCGGCCCCGAATACTCGGTGGGCACCCAGCTCATAGGCGTGCTGGCTTACGGCGTGACCTGCTTCGGGTCGGCCCTGCTGATCTTCGGCGTTCTCAAGAAGACCATCGGCCTGCGCGTCAGCGAGGAAGAAGAAATGCTGGGCCTCGACCTGGGCGAGCACGGCATGTCGGCTTACCCCGATTTCTCAACCGTGTCTGTAACCGGCGTTCAGCCCTCCGGCTAGGCATGGGCGACCAGGGGAGGCCCCGTGGCGTAGTTTGCCACGGGGTTTCTCTGTCTGCCGGACTTGACCCGGGCAGAATCGCCCCGGGCAGAACCGCCCGGGGTAGTGCCGTTTGCAGGCGGCGGCTGTCAGGCGAGCGCCACGGAGCAGGCAATACAGGCCTGGGCCCCGTAGTAGCTGGCCATCACCAGGGCTTCGCGGGCGGGTAGCGCCAGCCGAAAACGGTCAACGGCGAGCAGCCCATCTGACAGCACGAACAACAGGGCTCCAGCCGCCGCGGCCAGGGCCGAGGGCGAGCCATCGAGCGCGCGCAACACCGCCAGCACCGTGACCAGGCCTATCACCGCCACGTAGGCGGCCACGGGCAACTTCATCTCGCCCAGGTCGGGAAGCAGGTAGCGGTACAAGGCTACGGAACCACCGCCGAGCAGGCCCGCTACCAGCAGCGTTGGCAGTGCGCCGGGCGGCGGGGCTATCCAGGCCGCCGCGTAGAACAGGTGGCCGACCAGGAACGAGACGAGGCCGGCGGCAAACAGCTTGCGCGGCAGCATGAGCAGCACGTCTCCACACAGTCCGAAGGCCAGCCCCGCCAGCAGCAGGCAGCGGTAGCGCGGGTCATCGCCCGGATGCAGCCAGGCTATGGCAATGATCAGCAGCATGGTGCCCGGCTTGAGCAGGTAGTGAAGCGCGAGCAGGCCACGGTTGCGGGCGACGATCTGGGCTGTACCCGACAACAGGGCCAACAGGAGAAGAGCGGTTACTGACATTATGGCGGCAGAGGCTATACGGGCGACGGCTACATTGCCAAGGCGGCGTTTTTCCAGTAAAACAGCTTGATTCCACCTCCCGGGAGCAGCTCCATGTCCAGCCAGAACGGTTTCTACAGATTCACCGGTACCGACGACTACATAGTCTCCCCGTCGCTCGTCGACGCGGTAAATTGCGCCATCGCGCTCGAAAGGCCGCTGCTCATCAAGGGCGAGCCCGGCACGGGCAAGACCCTGCTCGCGGAGAACGTGGCCCGCGCCCTGGGCATGCCCATGGAGTCCTGGCACATAAAATCGACCAGCAAGGCCTCCGAGGGTTTGTATGTTTACGACACCGTGCAGCGCCTGAACGACGCTCGTTTCGGCGACGGCGATGTCTCGGACATCCGCCGCTACATACGCTACGGGCCGCTGGGCCGCTCGTTTTCGGCCGAGGAGCGCACCGTGCTGCTCATCGACGAAATAGACAAGGCCGACCTCGAGTTTCCCAACGACCTGCTGCTCGAGCTTGACCAGATGAGGTTCACCGTCATGGAGACTGGCGACGAGGTGGTCGCCCGCGAAAGGCCGGTTGTCATCATCACCTCCAACAACGAACGTGAACTGCCCGACGCGTTTCTGCGTCGCTGCGTGTTTCATTTCATCGAGTTTCCCGAACGCGAGCTGATGCAGAAAATCGTGGCCGTCCACCACGACAATCTCGACAGCAAGCTGCTCGACCAGGTGCTCATAAAGTTTTACTGGCTGCGCGAGCAGAACGACCTGCGCAAGAAGCCGTCCACGTCGGAGTTGATAGACTGGATATCGGCGCTGCTGAAGTCAGGGATCAGCCAGGACCAGCTCGAGTCTCACATCCCCTTCATGTCGGCCTTGCTCAAAAATGAGCAGGACACCGAAGCCCTCAGCCGCTACGACGACCGCGGCGGCGAACTACCCACGCAGTGGAGCGATCTCGGGCCCCGCTACAACCAGTAGTCCCATGTTTCTCGACCTGTTCTATGGCCTGCGCAAAGCGGGAATACCGGTTGCCATGCAGGAGTGGCGCATGCTGCTCGAGAGCCTCGAGCAGGGCATGCACGCTTGCAGCCTGCTGCATTTCTACCACCTTTCGCGCGCCTGCCTGGTAAAGAGCGAGGTCTGGTTCGATGCTTTTGATGCCGTGTTCGCCGAGGTCTTCGAGGGAGTGGAGGGCGCTCTCGACATAGAGGACGAGGTCATGAAGTGGCTGCGCGACCCCAAGGCGGCCGAGCAACTCACAGCCGAACAGCTGGCCGAGCTCGAGCGACTGACCCACAGCGAGCTCATGAAACGTTTTCTCGAGACCCTCGCCGAGCAGGATGAGCGCCACGACGGCGGCGGACGCTGGGTGGGCACCGGCGGCAGGTCGCCCTACGGACACGGTGGCGTTCATCCCACCGGCATCCGCGTTGGTGGCCCCGGTCGCAACCGTTCGGCCATGAAGGTGGCCGAGGAAAGGCGCTTTCGCGATTACCGCACCGACCAGACCCTCGACCTGCGGCAGACGCGGGTCGCCCTGCGGCGACTGCGCAACCTGACCCGCAGCGGCAACGCCTCGGAACTGGATCTCGACGAGACCATAGACGAGACCTGTCGCAACGGCGGCGAAATAGAGCTCGTCTTTCGGCCGCCCAAGCGCAACAACCTGCGCCTGCTGTTGCTCATGGACGTGGGCGGCACCATGGATCCCTACTACGAGCCCGTGAGCCGCTTGCTGACCGCGCTGCACGAGGAGCGGGGCATCCGCGACTTCCGTTCCTACTATTTCCACAACTGCATCTACGAGCACGTGTTCAAGACGGCGCGCCTCGCGGCCTCCGATGCGGTGCCCACCGGGGAATTGTTTCGCATGCTCAACGAGCGTTGGAAGGTGCTGGTGGTCGGCGACGCGGCCATGCACCCGGCCGAACTGCTGCAATCCTACGGCAACATTGACCCGCGCGTGGTGAGCGAAACCCCGGGCATAGACTGGCTGCATCGCATAGCCGCTCACTTCAACCGCAGCGTCTGGCTCAACCCCGACGACAAGCGCTACTGGGACCAGACCCAGACCACGCGCGTAATTCGCCGTACTTTCCCCATGTTCCAGCTCAGCGTGGATGGCATATCGGAGGCCGTGCAGGCCCTGATCGGCGCCCGCGTACAGGCCTGAGCGGTGGCTGTCGTCCATTCCACAGCAGCCGGCCCGGCCGATGGGTTGTGCTTTGAGTGCACGGGTTGTGGAGACTGCTGCAGGGTGCGCGACGGCTACGACTGCGTTTACCTCTACGACGACGACGCCGAACGCCTGGCCCTGGAGCTGGGACTGGAGCTCGACGAGTTTCTCGAGCGTTACGCTTTTGTGGACGAGCTGGGCTGGACGCGTCTCAAAATGGACAGCGACGCCTGTACGTTTTTTAATCGCGAGAATAACAGTTGCTCGGTTTACGAAGCACGGCCGTTGCAGTGTCGTACCTTTCCGTTCTGGGACTCGATGCTGACGGGCAACCCCGGTCGCTTGAGCTGGCGCTCGAGCGCCAGCANNGCTTGAGCTGGCGCTCGAGCGCGCGCAGGATGTGCGAAGGCGTGGGCCAGGGCAAAAAATGGCCCGCCGCCCAGGTGAACAAGCTGGTGGCGGACATGAAAGAGGCCGAGGAAGAACAGGACTGATGTTGCCTGGCGATATAAACCTTAACGACCTGTTCGTGTTCGACGACGGCATTCCCCACGACTGGTTCCGCTGGATGAGGGCAAATGATCCGCTGCGCTGGCAGTCAGAGACCGAGGGGGCGGGATACTGGTGCGTGTCCCGTTACGACGACGCCGTGGCGGTGTCGCGCGACAACGTCCTGTTTTCGTCGTCGGCCGGTGGCACCAACATATTCGAGGTCGGCGAGGAGCAACTCGTAGTCCTGCGCGCGCTCATGCTCAACATGGACCCGCCCGACCACAGCAAGTACCGCCGCCTGGTAAACAAGGGGTTCACCCCCGCGCGGGTCGCCAACCTGCGCTCCGGCATCGTCAACATGTCGCGCGAAATAGTCGACAGCATAGCCGAGCGCGGCGAGTGCGAGTTCGTGGACGACGTGGCCTCGCAACTGCCGATGATGTCGATCTGCGACATGCTGGGCGTCCCGGCCGAAGATCGTCGCCACGTGTACGATCTCAGCAACACGCTCATCGGCTTTGACGACCCCGAGTTCCAGGTAAGCGACGAAGACCGCATGAACGCTTCGGTGGGCATGTTCGAGTATGCCCAGAAGCTGGGCGACGAGCGCAGGGCCAATCCCGGCGACGACCTCGTGAGCGTTCTCGTCAACGGCGAGGTTGACGGGGAGAAGCTCAACGACCTCGAGTTCAATTCCTTTTTCCTGCTCATCGCGCTGGCCGGAAACGAGACCACCCGTACCGTCACCAGCCAGGCCATGCGGCTGCTCATTGAGCACCCCGACCAACGGGCACTGCTGGTAGACGATCCGTCGTTGCTGTCCGGCGCCGTGGAAGAAGTCCTGCGCTACAACCCGGCCGTCATCCACTTCCGGCGCACCGCCACGGCCGACACCCAACTCGGTGGGCAGGCCATTAAAAAGGGAGATAAGGTCGTCATCTGGTACCCGTCGATCAACCGCGACGAGTCGATGTTTGACGATCCCGATACTTTTGACATCAGGCGCAGCCCCAACGAGCACCTCGCTTTCGGCGTGGGTGAACACTTCTGCCTCGGGGCCAACCTCGCCCGCGTGCAGTTGAACGCCATACTGGGCGAGCTAGTGTCGCGCTTGCCCGACATGGAGTTTGCCGGCCCGGTTCGGCGGCTGCATTCCAACTTCATAGACGGTATAAAGGAAATGCGTTTGAGTTTTACGCCGCAAGGAAAGGCAACATGAAAATAAAAGTGGACTACGATCTGTGTGAGGCAAACGCTATCTGCATGCGCGAGAGCCCGAAGGTGTTCGAGGTTGATGACGACGACAACCTGCAGGTGCTCGTCGAAGAGCCGGGCGAAGAACTGCACGCGTCGGTGCGCGAAGCGGTGAGACTCTGCCCGCGGCAGGCACTCAAGCTCGAAGACTAGTCCTGGCGTCCCTCAGCGACGGCGCAGGCGCAGCTGCAGGTCTGATATGCGCCCCTCGGCGAAACCGGCTTCGCAGTAGCTCAGGTACATGAGCCAGGATCTCTGCAGGGCGCGGTCGTAGCCCAGTTCGGACAGCCGCTGCTGGTTGGCCGTGAAACGTTGCCGCCAGTGTGCCAGCGTCGTCACGTAGTGGCTGCCTATGTCGGTGGTTTCTTCCAGCAGCAAGCCCGCGCCCCGGGCTTCGCGCTTGATCACCCGCAGCGAAGGCAGGCAGCCCCCGGGGAATACCCGCTGGCGGATGAAGTCCGGGCGGTAGCGGTACTCGTCATAAAGAGCGTCGTCTATGGTGATGGCCTGCAGGAACAAGCGGCCGCCCGGTCGCAGGCGGTCGCGGTAGCAGGCAAACAGGCGCCCGTAATTGCGCGCGCCCACCGCTTCTATCATCTCGATGCTGGCCACCGCGTCGTGGCTGCCGCGCAGGTCGCGGTAGTCGCTCCTCTTTACCGTCACGAGGTCGCCCAGCCCGAGGGCCTGCACGCGGGCGGCGAGGTAGTCGGCCTGCTTTTCTGACACGGTCACTGCCGTCACCCGGACCTGTCGCTGCTCGGCGGCGTACAGGGACAGGGCCCCCCAGCCACAGCCGAGGTCGAGAAGTCGTTGCCCGGCCTTCAGCTCGAGGTTGTCGCAGGCGCGTTCGAGCTTGGCCTGCGCGGCTTCTTTCAGCGAGGTGGAGGGGCTGTCAAAAATCAGGCAGGAATAACTCAGCCCGGGGTCGAGGAAGAGTTCGAAGAAATCGTCTCCGAGGTCGTAGTGTTTTGCCACGTTGCGCCGCGAGCGTAGCCTGCCGGCCGCCGGTTGCAGTCTTCTCATTTCCCTGGCGAGCGCAGCCGCCAGGCCTGGCCGGGTTTCGATGCCCTGCTCGTTGGCGGCCAGCAGCCGTGTGAGTTCGACCAGGTCGTCGCAGTCCCACTCGCCGCGCGTGTAACTGTCGGCCGCCCCGATGCCTCCGCGCAGCGCGACGCGCAGAAAGAAGCGGGGGTCGTTGACGGTTATGGTTGGTTCGAAGAAGGGTTGGTTGGCACCGCCAGGGGTAGCGTCACCAAAGCTGAGCGTGGCACCGTTCTCCTGCAGGCTCAGGCGCCCCAAGGAGAGCTTGCTCAGTCGCCCGAGGACAACGGCCCTCGCGGCCGCTGCAGGCAGCTTGAAGAGGAGAGGTCTGACAGGCTGAGCGCTGTCGGGCTGCGGGTTTCTCAGCGGAACTTCGTGGTGCGAGGAGGGGGACTCGAACCCCCACGAGCGCAATGCCCACCAGGCCCTCAACCTGGCGCGTCTACCAGTTCCGCCATCCTCGCAGTCAGCTGTGGCCAGGGAGCAGCCTACTCTTCGGCCGCCGCGGGCTCGGTCGCGGGCTCCGTTGCCAATGGCTCGGTCGCAGGCACGGTAAGCGTCGCCGGCTCCTCGACGTCGTCGAACACCGAGGTTCGCTTGGCCGATAGTACCGCCAGCGTCAGCGACGTGGCCATGAACACTATGGCCATGATGGTTGTCAGCCGGGTGAGCATGTTGCCGGGGCCGCTGGGGCCGAACACGGTCGAGCCGCCGCCGCCGAAAGCCGCGCCCATATCGGCGCCCTTTCCGCTCTGCAGCAGCACGACTCCGATGAGTACCACCGCGGCTACAATGTGAACTACGTTGACCAGGGTTTCCACTTTAAATTACTCCCGATTGCTCCCGATGGTGGACTATGCGCAGGAAGTCCTCCGCCTTCAAGCTGGCACCGCCGACCAGGGCGCCGTTGACGTTGGGGCAGGCCATGAGTTCGTCCACGTTATCGGGCTTGACGCTGCCCCCGTAGAGTATGCGGATGCCGGCCGCGGTGTCTGTGTCACTCATGTCGGCGAGAACGGTTCTCAGGCCCGCGTGGACTTCTTCGGCCTGTTCCGAGCTGGCGGTATGCCCCGTTCCTATGGCCCACACAGGCTCGTAGGCCAGCAGCAGGCTGGCGAAACCGGCCTGCTCGAACTCGAATAGACCACCTCGCAGCTGCCTTTCCACTACTTCTGCGGTCTGCCCGGCTTCGCGTTGCGCGAGGGTTTCTCCGACGCAGAGCAGTGGTATCAAGCCGGCCGCGTGAGCGGCGGCGACCTTGCGGGCAACGGTGTAGTCGGTTTCGCCGAAGTGCTCCCGGCGTTCCGAATGCCCTATCACGACGTGGCTGCAGCCGGCGTCGACAATCATTTCGGCCGAGACTTCGCCCGTCCAGGCGCCCGATTGTTCCCAGAACATATCCTGGGCGGCCAGCGACACAGACGAGCCGGCCAGCTCGCGGGCCACCACGTGCAGCGAGGTGAAGGGCGCTGCCAGCAGTACGTCGCGCCCCTTGAGACCGGCACAGCCCTCCACGACGCTGCGCGCCAACTCGGCCGATTCGTCGGCGAGGCAATTCATTTTCCAGTTGGCGGCCAGCATTGGAACAGGCATGTTGGTCTCCTCAGGCATGGTCGTTCTCGTCGTCCAGCACCGCTATACCCGGCAGGGTTCGTCCTTCCAGGAACTCCAGCGAGGCCCCTCCGCCTGTTGATACGTGGGTGACGTCGGCCTGTCTACCGGATTCTGTCAGAGCGGCCACCGAGTCGCCACCGCCGACGACAGACATCGCGGCTGAGTCGGCCACGGCGTTGGCCACGGTCATGGTGCCCTCGGCAAAAGCCGGCCACTCGAACACGCCCATAGGGCCGTTCCACAACAAGGTGCGCGCGCCTGCTATGGCGTCCTGGTAAGCGCGTCGGCTGCGCGGGCCGATGTCCAGCCCCATCAGCCCGTCGGGTATATCGCGGCCGTCGACAGCTACCGGGGTCGCGTTTTCGTCAAAATTGTCGGCCACCACGTGGTCTACCGGCAGTTGCAGTTCGCAGCCGGCCCGCGTGGCCTCGTCGAGCAGCTGTGCGGCGAGCTCGGTCTTGTCGCTCTCCACCCGCGAGTCGCCCGTCGAGTGTCCCATGGCTGCAAGGAAGGTATAGGCCATCGCACCGCCAACGAGCACCGAGTCAGCCGGCCCGAGGAGGTTCTTCATCACCGCTATTTTGTCGGACACCTTGGCGCCGCCGACGACCGCGACAAAGGGGTGCTCGGGCGATTCTACCAGCATGCTCAATGCCTCGACCTCGCGCGTGAGCAGCAGGCCGGCGGCGTGCTCAGCCAGCAGGGCTGGAACACCCACGATCGAAGCGTGGGCCCGGTGCACGGCACCGAAGGCATCGTTTACATAGAGTTCGGCCAGGGAGGCCAGCTCGGCCGCGAAGTCGGGGTCGTTGTTCTTTTCGCCGTCGTGAAAGCGCAGGTTCTCGAGCAGCAGCACTTCGCCGGCTGCAAGCTCCGCCAGTTTCTGCCTCGCATCCTCCCCCACCGTGTCACTCGCACAGATCACGTCTGCGTCAATAAGCTCATCAAGTCTGCGGGCGACGGGCGCCAGGCTAAAGCGAGGATCATGACCATCCCCGGCAGGACGGCCCAGGTGACTCATCAGTACCAGGCTACCGCCACGATCCAGCACGCTCTGGATTGAAGGCAGTGTCATCTCGATACGGCGATCATCCGTAACCCGGCCCGCTTCATCGAGCGGCACATTGAAATCGAC
>DBZX01000066.1:70351-83903 GCA_002311335.1 bacterium UBP10_UBA1149 | reverse complement strand
CGCGGATACGACCACACCACCACCGCCAGGCCGACCGACTTGGCCTCGCACGCTAGCTCGCGAATTTCCTCGATCAGTTCGTATTGATATTCCGAGCCGGGATAAATCGTAAAACCGATCGCCGAACAGCCGAGACGCAGCGCGTCGTCGACCGATGCGGTCACCGCCTGGTCCTTAACCACGGAATGGCTGTTGGCGTTGTTCATTTTGAGAATGGTCGGAATTGAGCCGGCAAAACTATCGGCGCCGGCCTCGATCATCCCGAGCGGCGCGGCGTAGGCGCTGAGACCGGCATCGACGGCGAGCTGATAATGGTAGTGCGGATCGTAGCCGGGAGGATTGGGCGCGAAGCTGCGTGCCGGGCCGTGCTCGAAGCCCTGGTCGACCGGCAGTATGATCACGCGACCGGTGCCACCGAGGCGGCCGTGGTAGAGGATACGCGCCAGGTTGTTCAGTGTTCCCGGGTTCTCGCTGGCGTACCAGCTCAGGATTTCCGTGACTCGTTCACTCATCAGCTTCTTTGTCTCCTTTCGGTCGTGGGAGTGGCAGACGCCCTTGACGCCGTCCCCGATATTTAGACGCAGGCAGCGCGCAGAGCAAGACCGCGGGCGCCCTCACCCCCCGATTGTATCCCAGGGGCTGTCCGCCCCGCCGCAGTCTTTCTCCAACCGGGCCAGGGCCTCGCCCGCGTGCTGCCACGAGGCCGCCCAGGCAGCCAGCCTCTCGGCCTGGCGGTGATAGCGATAAACGGCAAGAAACGCGGCGTTGTCGGCTAGGCCCGGCCATCCGCCTCCCCGACGGCTCCCGGGGCGGCTGTTACCCGTGGGAGAAAACAGCTCGGCGAGGCCGTCGGACGCGTCAGCGTAAACCCGGCTTCGCAGGCTCATAAGTTCGGCCTGTTTACAGCCCTCGCGCGAGCAACGTTCGAAGAGTTCGAGCAACCCGGTCTCCAGTTCGGCCAGCAGGCGGCCCCTTTCGATCCAGCGCACACGCCTGGCCTGCACGCGCCGGGCGAGCTCGACACTGCCGCGCTGGGAGAAGAAATCCTGGCCCAGCCTCAGGCTCACCGCCTGGGCCAGGCTTTCGTTGAAGTCGGCCTGTCCGCGTATGAACACCGTTGAGTGAACCAGCTCGTGCAACAGCACCACTACCAGCGCCGTCTCGTCCACCTCCACCAGGCTCTCGGGTAAGGGGTCGTTGAACCAGCCCAGGGTCGAGTAAGCCGCGGCTCGCGCAACCCTGCTGTCGAGCCCGCGTTTGCGCAACCTGCGCGCGCAGGCCTCGGCAGGAGCACGGTCGAAGTAGCCGCGGTAAGGCAGGCGGCCCACAACCGGGTAGCGCCAGGTCCACGATTCCAGCCGGTCGGGCCACGCGGCCGTGACCACGTGCACGCCCTCGAGCGAGCGGCCGTTGGACACCGACGAGTAGTTGCCCTCAACGGCCAGCCCCTGCCGAGAGGCCCAGCCCCTGAGCTCTTCGACGAGCTGAAGGCGTGCACGCCGCTCGGGATCATCCGACGCCGCGATGGCCGACTCCAACGGCTGGGCCGTGGCCATGAAGCGCGCCTGCTCGTAACCCAGTCGCAGGTAATACCAGGGCCGGCAGCCGGCCGTCGTGAACAGCAACAACAGTGCCAGAAACGCCAACGCTCGGCCCCACCGTCGTTTACTCACTGGATGCACACCTGTAGGCTTGCGAGCTACCAACGTGAATCGACTCAGGGAATATCTTCTCAAGTACAGCAAGCGCTATCTCGTGGGCGGGGCCTGCCTGTTCGTGACCGCGACCATGGTGATGGCCATACCAGCCGTCCTCCAGCGGGCCATCGACCAGCTGGCGAGCGCCGTGGCCGGCAATACGAGCGCTGCCAGCATGCCGGGCGACGCGGTCTTCAACGACGCGGTCTTCACCGCGGCCCCATGGGCACTGGCTATTATAGCGCTGGCCGTGGGCCAGGCGCTGGTGCGCACCGTGTCGAGGTCGCTCATTTTCAACGCCGGCCGCGACGTCGAGTACGATATGCGCAACGACTTGTTCGTCCACCTCACCACCCTGCCCCAGTCGTGGTACCACCGCCAGCGCACCGGCGACCTCATGTCGCGACTGGTCAACGACCTCAACGCCGTGCGCCTGCTGCTCGGCCTGGGCGTGCTCACGATCATCAACACCCCGCTGTACTGCATCTACGCGCTCACCCTCATGGCCATGATGGACCTGCGCCTCACGCTCGCGGCACTGCTACCCTTCCCGCTCATGCTGTGGGTGATCAGGGTCTACAGCCATCGCATGATGGAAGCGTCGGTAAACGTGCAGGAACGACTCGCCGACATATCGTCGTCGGTGCAGGAAACGCTCGCCGGGGTGTCGGTCATCAAGGCCTGGGGACGCGAGCAGCAACGAGAAGGCGATTTTGCGCAGCTCAACGAGCGCTTCAAGAACGACAGCATGGAGCTGGTCAAGCTGCGCGGCAAGGTGTTTCCGCTGGTAAGGGTGGTCTCGTCGCTGGGTGTGCTGGCAGTGCTCTACTACGGCGGTACACTGGTCGTGCGCGGCGAGCTCACGCTGGGCCAGCTGGTGGCCTTCATGGCCTACCTCAACATCATCGCCTGGCCGGTGATGGCGCTTGGCTGGCTGGTATCCATCTACCAGCGCGGCCGCGCCGCCATGATGCGGCTCGGCGAGATACTCGACGCACGACCGGAGATCGCCAGCCCCGAGGGCGGTGGACATCGCGCCGCACTGCGCGGCAGGGTCAGCCTGCAGAACGTGAGCTTCACCTACCCTTCGGACCAGCCGCGCGACCCCGCGCTGAGAAACGTGACCCTCGAGCTTGAGGCCGGCACGACCCTGGGCGTGCTGGGCGCCACGGGTTCGGGCAAGTCGACGCTGGCCTCGCTGGTGGCGCGGGTGTTCGACCCCGACCAGGGCCGGGTGATGGTTGACGGCGTGGACCTGCGCGACTGGAACCTGGGCGACCTGCGACGCGGCATCGGCTTCGTACACCAGGACCCCTTCCTCTTCAGCTCGTCTATAGAAGACAACATTGCCTTTGCCCGCGACGACCTGGGCGACGAGGAACTCGGCAGGCTGGTTGAAATAGCCGCCCTCGATACCGACCTCGCCGAGTTTCCGCACGGCATGGACACGCAGGTGGGAGAACGCGGGCTGGCCATGTCGGGCGGGCAGAAGCAACGCCTCACCCTGGCCCGAGCCGTGGCCCGCGACCCGGCCATACTGGTGCTCGACGATGCGCTGTCGAGTATCGACGCCGCCACCGAGTCGCGCATACTCGATGAACTCGAGAACGTGATGGAAGGCCGCAGCAGCATCATCGTGTCTCACCGCGTGGCAGCGGTGCGCAGGGCCGACCGCGTGGTGGTGCTCGAAGAGGGCCGCGTGGTTGAAGACGGCACGCCCGATGAACTGGCGGTGGCCGGTGGCCTGTACTCACGCCTGCTCGAGCGGCAGCAACTCGCCGACGAACTGGAGGCCATGTAGTGGCTACCCCTGGCAAGCCCACCGGGCCGACAGCGGGGCGAGGACCGCGCGACGAGCAGCGGCTCGGGGCCACCCGCGACCTGCGGCTGCTCGCGTCGCTGTGGCGTTTCGTGAGACCTTATCGCGGGCTGTTCCTGCTCTCCTTGCTGTTGCTGCCGGCGGTGTCGGCCTGCCTGCTGGTGCAGCCGTGGATCGTGCGCAACGTCATCGACAACTACATATCGGCCGGTAACACCGACGGTATGGGATCCTGGATACTGCTGTTCGGTGCGGCAGTGCTGGGCGAGTTTACCTTCATGTACTGGCAACACTACACGAGCATGCTGGTGGCGCAGAAAGCGCTGGCCGACCTTCGCGTGGAATTGTTCCGCCGCGTGCTCGCTCTCGACTCGAGCTGGTACGACCACAACCCGGTAGGCCGCACCGTCACCCGGCTGACGACCGACGTGGACGTGATCAACGACATGTTTGCCGCCGGTGCCATCACCATCCTGATGGACGTGCTCACGCTGCTTGGCATCATCGCCATCATGTTCAGTCTCAACGCGCCGCTGGCCCTGGTCACGCTGTCGACGCTACCGGTGCTGGTGATACTGATCGATTTCTTTCGCCGCAAGGCACGGCGAAACTACCGCTGGATACGAGAGCGCATAGCGCGCATCAACGCCTACCTGCAGGAGGCCATCAGCGGCATCGCCGTGGTGCAGGTGTTCGCGCGCGAAAAAGCCGCCTCGGCCGAGTTCGACCGGCTCAACTCGCTGCACCGCGACGCCGCCCACCGGGCCAACATCTACGAGGCCTCGCTGTTCTCCATCGTTGAAGCGCTGAGCAGCATCTCTCTCGCGCTCATACTGTGGTACGGCGCCCACCTGTTACTCGGCACGCCCGCGTTACCGTTCTCAGGGCTGGGCGGCTCGATGACCGGCGCTTCCGCCGCCAGCTCGGCGATCAGCTTTGGAACGCTGGTGGCCTTCATCGAGTACATGAACAAGTTTTTCATCCCGGTGCGCGACTTCTCGACCAAGTACGCAGTGATGCAGTCGGCGCTCACGGCCACCGAGCGGGTGCAGGAAATGCTCGAGCTCGAGCCGACCATTTTCTCACGACCGGGGGCGGTGACCAACGGGACAATCGACACGGCAGGAGACATCGGCAACGCGGTAGAGTTTGACCAGGTGGATTTCGCCTACGTGGAGGGCGAACCGGTACTGAGAAATCTCTCGTTCAGCGTCCGCCGTGGCGAGCACGTGGCCATAGTCGGCGCCACCGGCTCGGGCAAAACAACCATCACCAGGCTGCTCGGTCGTTTTTATGAAACCCGGGTTGGGCGCGTACTCGTTGACGGCGTGGACGTGCAGCGCTGGGACACGCGCGCGCTCAGGACGCGGGTGGGCAGCGTGCAGCAGGACGTGTACCTGTTCTCCGACACGATCTACAACAACATCGCCATGGGCAACCCCCTGGTCAGCCGCGAGCGTGCGCAGGAAGCCGCGCGCATGGTCAACGCCCACCAGTTTATCGAACGCCTGGCCGACGGTTATGACACGATGGTGAGCGAACGCGGCAGTAATTTTTCGACGGGTCAACGGCAGTTGCTGTCGTTTGCCAGGGCGCTGGCCTGGGACCCATCGATACTCGTGCTCGACGAGGCGACCTCGAGCGTCGACCCGGCAACCGAACAACTCATTCAGCAGGCGCTGGCCGCCTTGCAGAAAGGGCGCACGTCTATAGTGATCGCCCACCGACTGTCGACCGTGGAGCAGGCCGACCGCATCCTCGTGCTGCACCACGGTGAACTACGCGAGCAGGGGACGCACGCCGAGCTCATGGCGCGCGGCGGACTCTACGCCCGCCTCTACCAGCTCCAGTACCAGCAGACCGGCTGAGTTTCTGTCAGTCCTGGCCGTCGCCGGATTCGGCGGCAGCTTTCTCAGCCTCGGCTTTTTTCTTCGCGGCCTCGGCCATCTGCTTCTTCGCGGCAAAAGCCTGTAACGCCTTGAAGGCCTGGTTGGCGTCGCTGCCTATGTCGGGGCCGAATTTCTTGGAGTTGACCATGTTGCGACCGGCCACGACCATTATCTGCGCCATCTCCCTGTTGGCGTTGAGCGGGTTATTATAGAGCCGGTCTACCTCGGCGACCCAGTGAATAGCCTTGGCGTTCTTCGGTACGCGGTAATTCTTCGTCATCCAGCCAGTGGGATCCTGGTTCTTGGCCACTCTCAGCGCGTCGACAAAGCCGGCCATGTAGCCCTGCTTGAACTCAAGCCCTACACGACCCCAACCCTTCTTTGCAAAACCCGCCAACGACCCACCGGCAGCGCCCAGTGTAAGACCCAGGGCCAATCCAAGCACCATTCCCAGCGCGAGTCCGCGCCCCCGAAAAGTTTTCTTTACAGTCATAATCCGCCGTTCTCCCGCTTCAATATCCACCCATGATTGCACATACGCGCCCCAACCTGCCACCAATCTCTGCCACCTTCCCGTCGACGCCCGGGCCGAGCCCCGCATTCACGCTTCGCGATGCGGCATCCCGCGGGCAGCCGCGTGCTAGAATAGGCCAGCTGCCGCGGGCCGAGCGTGGGCCCATGCCAGCGAGGCCGTGCCTGCGGGAAGGTGAACAGCGTAAAGCTCGATGGCAATCCACACCCCACTGTCATCTCCAGGCGCGGCACCTCCAGGTACCGCGCCCGCACCCGGGTCATCAACGCAGCGCTGGGAGTGGCTCGACGCGCTGCGCGGCATTGCCATCGTCGCGGTGGTGGCCATGCACGTCACCTGGGCCTGGACGCTGGTGGCACCTCCCGACAGCACTGCCACGGCGTGGCTTGCCTTCGTGCACCTGCTCGCCAGTTTCGGCGTGCCGCTGTTCCTGCTGGTATCGGCCAGGGCTCTGCTGCAAGGCTACCACGCAGCGCTGGGTGGCTTGCGCGGATGGGTCGCCTTCGTTGCACGCCGCGCGCAACGACTCCTGCCAGCCTACCTCGCCTGGAGCCTGCTCTCGCTCGCGGCCCACGACACCTCCGTTCTCACGTCGCCCATAGATCTTGCGGGCACCCTGCTGCTGGGCGGGGCCGAAATTCATTTCTACTTCGTGCCGCTGGTCTTCCAGCTCTACCTGCTGTGGCCGATATTCGCCCGGGCCGGCAGGCTCTCGTCGAAGTCCACGACAGCGACCGTGCTTTTTACTGTCGGCGCCACGCTGCTCATGATCGCCTGCTGGCGAGTCACCCCGGCGTGGAATCACAGCCCACCGCTGCTGCAGTTGTTGCTCAGTTCCTGGCTGGCCTGGCCGCTGCTTGGCTGCACCGTATTGCCACTTCTCGAGCGCCGGCTGCTCGCCGGCGAGGCTGCTTCAAGGCGGCGTGCCGTGGCGGCTGCGGGATTCACCATCAGCCTGGTCGCCGTTCTGTTGGCGGCTGCGCTGGTAGCGTGGCACTGGCACCCGGGCATGACGACAAACTACCTGGGCATAGTCGTAATGGTCTTCAGCCCACTTAACGCTTTATATTTTCTGCTCGCGCTGACCGCCGCCATCCTCCTGGTCACTTCCGCGCCCCGGGTCGGCTCGGCACTGGCCTGGTTGGGGCGGCGCTCCTACGGAATCTACCTCTGCCACCTGCTCGTGATGGGCTCCCTTGTTTTCAAGCGTATACTCGGCACTCCAGTGCCCTCGGACTTCGAGTCGCCCCTGTGGATCGCGAGCTGGGCGGCCGGCCTGCTACTGACGCTGGCCTTGAGTGCGGGCCTGGTCGAAGCCCTGCGTCGCGTCCGCCCGCTGGCCAGGTTCGTGGGGTACCAGTGAGCGTAAACCCGAGGTGAAAAAGCTTACGATACTGATCGCCCCACTGCTGGTCGTGCTGGCCGCGATGGCAGCGAGATTTCATGGCCTGCTCGACTGCGCCGCCGTTTGTGCGCTGGACTGCGCCATCGACTACGCGGCGCTCACCGGCAGCGCCGATTCCGCGTTGCTCGAGACGGCCGACTTCAGGCTCAACTCGTGGATACTGGCGTGGGTGCAGCACGCGCTGGCCACCAACCCCGGGCAGCTGTTCGCGGCCAACGCGTTTTACCCGGCGCGCGCCGCGTTGGCGGGCAGCGAGCACATGGTGGCAGTGGCCCTGCAACTGTGGCCACTCGGGCTACTCGGTGTGAGCGCGCCCGGACTTCACCAGGCGGCCGTGCTGCTGTCGTCGCTGCTGCTGGGGCTGACCACCTGGGCACTTGCGCGCTGGGCCGGCACGACGCCAACGGCTGCGCTGTTGGCTGCAGCCCTGGCCGTGCTGCTGCCCTGGCGGGTGACCGAGCTATCGCACGTGCAGCTGCTCGGGGTGCAGTGGATACCGCTGTTGTGGTTGCTCACCCTGCGCACCCTGGTCGACGGGTCGACCACGCGGCGTACTGTTGCCCTTACCCTGCTGCTCAGCTTGCAGCTGCTGTCGTCGTTTTACCTGGCGTGGTTCGCCCTGGTGAGCAGCTCGGTACTCGTGCTGGTGGCCTTGCTGCACGGCAGGCAGTGGCGCAACGGACTTCCCGCTCTGGCCCTGGCCTTATCGATTTCGTTGGCGGCGCTCGCCGTGTTCAGCCTGCCCTACCTCGACCACGGCGGCGTTGCCCTCAGGGGACAGGCACTGGTTGAGAGCAGTGCCGCCCTGGCGTGGACCTGGCTCGCGCCCGGTGGCTCGCTGCTGTTCGACCCGGGCCTGCCCTTCGACGCACGCTACAGGCTTCCACTGCTCGCGTCGTTGGCGGCCCTGTTATCACTGGCGGCAGTCTTTGGCCGTGGCGGCGCGTGGAAAACCGACAGCGCCGAGTCGCCGACCGCGACCTCCACTGTCACCGCCCGCGCCCTGTGGGCCGTGGCCGCCGTGGCCTTCGTGCTCATGCTCGGACGTCACCTTGTTGTTGGCGAGCTGTCGCTGCCGCTGCCCGGGCAGTGGGCGGCCTGGCTGCTACCCGGCTTTGACAGGCTCAGGTCGCCACTGCGCTGGGGCATTGTCATCAATCTTGCCTTCCCCCTGCTGGTGGCACTCGGGCTGACGACCTTTGAACGCGGGCTCGGCAGGCTCGTGCGGGCGAGCCGCGCGGCCGTCTGCGTCGCGGTGCTGGCGGCAGCGATGGCGCTGTCGGGCTGGTGGCCACGACTGCCGACTGTCGACGTAAGCATCACGCCGCAGGACGAGGATCTTTACGCCGCGCTGGCGCGCCTGGCCCCCGCGCCGGTGCTCGAACTGCCCTGGCCGATAAATCCCCGCTACGACGTTGAGCTGTCCAGCGGCTACCTGCTGGCGAGCACCCGGCACTTCAAGCCGCTGCTCAACGGTTACACGGCCTGGTACCCCGCGCACTATGATTTTTTGCGTCACGCCGCGCGCCGGCTGCCAGACCCCGAGGTCATCTCGCGCCTGCGCGCAATGACCGGTCTCGGTTGGCTGGTTGTTCACGAGAGCAAGCTCGACCAGGCAACAAGCCAGCGCTGGCTCAGCGCGCTCAACCGCGGTGACGTAGCGCTGGCCTGGCGCGACCAGCACGCCAGCATCTACCAGCCGCGCGTGCCGGCGGCCGAGGGCTACTCGCTGGAGCGCCTGCTCGCGCCCTCTGCCGATGCCCCTACACTCAGTGGCTTGTCGCGCGACACGCTTGACCCGACTCTCAGCAGGGGACGCGTGGAAATCGGCGTCGCCCGGGGAGTGGTGCTGGACAGTGACCCGAGCGGCTGGCTGGGCGTAAGCCTGCCGCTGCGCATACACAACCACGGGCAGCTCGACTGGCCAGGCCTCGACCCGCTGGATGAAGGGCTGGTTGCGGTTCACTGGAGCCTGCTCGCGCCTGGGGCGGGTGGCGGCTCTGCGGACCGGGGAGACACCGTACTGGCCGAGGGGATCGCCATGCTCGACGGCGACGTACCCGCCGGAGGCAGGCTCGCCACCCAGGTGGACGTCACCGGCCGCGTGCGCGCTGGCGCCGCCACGCTGCGGGTCGAGTTGGTGCAGATCAAAAACGGCCAGGCACAGCGGCAGCCGCTTGCTGCCATCGAAGCGGTCGAGGCCAGCGTCGTCATCAGGCTACGGAAAAGGTCTTCAGTCGAATAGTACACCGGGTGCGAGCAGGCCCGCGGGGTCGAGCGCGTCTTTTATCCTGCGCATGGAGGCGATGGCCTGCTCTCCGTAGAGTTCCACGAGCAAGCGCTTCTTGATCTCGTTGCGACCCACTCCGTGTTCCGACATGGGCGAGCCTCCCAACGCGATGGCGGCGCGACCGATTTCAAGCTGGGCCTCGCCCGCGCGGTGCATCTCCTCGGCGCTGCGCGCCATGACGTTCGTGTGCACGTTGCCGTCGGATATGTGTCCCCACACCGCGTGATCGAGTTCGTGCTCGTCGAGAATCTCGCGATAGCGCTTGAGCGAACGCGCAAAGTTTTCAAAGGGGACGATGACGTCACCAGCCGACTTGGCAATCGCCGGGTCTATTTCGCGCGCTGCGCGCCCCACCCGCTCGTTAACGGCCGTGGGCACCGCTTCGCGCAAGGCAAACAAAGCGTCTCGCCTTGCCTGCTCGCCCGGCAACGCGGGCAGCGTAGAATCGAGTACGCCGTGGTCGGCCAGCAATCGGCACAAAGCCAGCAACGGCGAATTCTGTTTGGCGTCACCAGCGGCCGGGTCGCCTGCCGCAGCAATCTGCTCGGCGGCCTCAGCCGTGGTCATGCCCGGGGGCAACTCGGCCTGGAACAGCAGCGCGGCGCCGGTGTCGGCAGCAAGGGCGACCCCCGCGCGCTCGCAGGCGCCGTCCTCTCGCAGCAGTTCAAGACAACGGCGGTCCATGTACTCCACCGCGGCTATGTCTACGAGGGAAGCATCGCGCAGCGCCGCCACCAGCCCTATCGCTGCCTCGTCGTCGGCCATCGGAATGAGGCCGGCGAACAACGTCGGACGACTGGTCTGCAGGGCGAGCTCAACCCGGGTCACGATGCCCAGCGTGCCCTCGCTGCCTATGAACAGGTCGACGAGGTCCATGCCCGCCTCGGACCAGTAGCCGGCCGAGCACTTGGGCACGGCGGGCAGCGTGAGCGCGGGTCGCTCAAAGCTGACGAGCGACCCGTCGAGCAGTTGCAGTTCAAAGCGCCCGTGTTCGTCGGCGGTGACCTGGCCGCGTTCGAGGTCCAACACCTCGCCGCAGGCAAGCAGCACGCTTATGGCGCGCACCCAGGGCCTGGTGGTCCCGTGCTTGAAGGTGGCCGCGCCCGCGGCGTTGGTGGCAACCGTGCCGCCCACGCTGGCTCCGTCGAAGGTAGGCGCGGGTGGATAGTAAAGGTCGCGCTCGCGGAGTTTCTCTTCGAGCGTGGCCAGCAGCAGGCCGGGTTCGACCACCACCGAGTCGCTCTTCCATTCGATCACGCTGTCCATGCGCGCCATCGAGAGCACTATTTCGCCGCGCGGGGTCGCGCCGCCGGTGAGCGAAGACTGCGCGCCCACAGCCAGCACGGGAAGTCGGCGGGCGAGCACCGCGGCCAGCTGGCTCTCGCTTCGGGGCAGGCACACCTCGGTGGTGTGACCTCCTGGGTAGTGGGCGGCGTCGTGCAGCCAGGGCTCGATGTCGTCCGCGTCGGTGAGTACACGGGCTTGCCGCGTAGCGGTGCCCGCGCCCCGGGTGATTGCCCTGTTAACGCTCACGCGCCATCACCCGGTTCTTTTATCTCCAGCGTTACGTTGCCGGCGTCTTCGACCAGCAGGCCGCGCGACGATGCTGGCAACAAGCCGCTTGCCCAGGCGGCCGCCTCCTCGCGGCCGACAAAGATCCTCATGCCCAGCGCAGCTTCGAGCGCCGGGTCAACGCCCTTGCTCACCAGCGCCAGGCGGACGCCGCGCAGGTCGGTGAGCGCGCGCAGGCGCACGGCCTTGTGATCGCCCAGGCGGTAGCCTCGGTCGCGCACCGTTGCCAGCGCCGAGGCGTGGTCGGGGCAGGCCCTCATCAACTCAACGAAATGGTCGATACCGGTACCGCCCGCGCAGGCAGCCTCCAGCAGCAGCAGGCCGCCGTCGCTGACCGCCGCCTCGGTGTTCTTGATGCCCTTGTCGGCCTGGTAGAAGTCGCGATCGAGCGGCGGCGCCACGCGCGCCACCAGCAGGTCCACGGGCGCGGCCAGCTGTTGCACGAAAAACGACCTCATGAGCGGCAACAACTCGTGCAGGCTGGCCAGCGGGTGACCGGCCGACACGCCCACCAACTCGCCGTCGAGCAACACCTGGTTGAGCGCCAGCAGTCGGGCACCGGAATTCTCGAGTGCGGTTACGACCGCGGCTACCCCTTCGTAAACGGGGTTGCCGTCAAGGCGCAGGCCAGCGGCATCCGGAGACATCGCGCCCTCGTGGTTGGCGGCGAGCGACTTGAGCGACATGACACCCACGCTGAGGGTCTTATGGGCGCCGGTGAGACCGGCAAAGTAGTGGGGCTCAACGCTGCCACAGGCGAGATACCAGCCGCCCTCGGCCATCCAGCTGTGCAACTGGTAGTCGCCCACCGGGCTCAGCCCGGCCGCGTCGGCGGCGTCATGCCAGGCGATTTCTGCAAAGCGATCCGCGTAGGGCCCGAGCACCGACTGCTCGTGCGCGCGTT
The DNA here is from genome assembly GCA_002311335.1 of bacterium UBP10_UBA1149. GTDB lineage: Bacteria > Desulfobacterota > Binatia > UBA1149 > UBA1149 > UBA1149. Next base: position 71,795 of record DBZX01000066.1, on the reverse strand, counting down.
TTTCTTCGTCGTCGGCGCGGTGGCTTCCGGCAGCCACCAGCAACCTCAACCCGGGAGTCACCCCCGCGGCATCGAGCAGGAGAAACAACGCGCGCAGAAAACCTGCGCTGTCGGTGGGCCGGTGGCTGTCGTTGACCAGCACCGTCATCGGCGTAGCTGCCGACGACGACGCGCGAGCAAACTCTACCACGCCCGCACGCTCCAAGGCCTGGGCCTGCTCGCGCCCGGCTAGCACCTGGGCTCCGCCGCCAGGCACGAGCCGCTCTAAGGCCACACCCTCGAGCAGATCCGCCCACGCCGTCTCAGCCCCAGCCATCGCTACATCCTAGCAGAAGAAAGCGGGGTTGCTTCCGTCCATACGAGCTAGAGTCCTGGCACTTTAAGGCCCAAAGGTGCCCGGCCCCCTTCTTGTGGTAGGATCTGCGGATGGCGAGATTGTTGTGTATAGCGGTGCTGCTGGTGGCCGCCTGCGCTCCGGAGCCCTGGCCGGGGCCGCCGGCGCTGCGCTTGAGCCAGCTGGGCCAGGCAGACAGCACCCCGCTCTACCGTGCGCTCGACAGCAACACCCGGCCCCTGCTGGGTCGTAAAACCGGACCGCTGCCACCCACGGTCACCGTGCACGCTACCCTCGAGCTCGAAGCCCGCGGTCGCTCCCAACTCGAGTTTGCCTGTGGCGTCCCGGCCAACAGCTCGGCGCCGCCAGTCACCTTCAGGGTATCCGCGGCCAGCAGCGGTAAAACCAGAACGCTGTTTGAAACCACCCTCTCTCCCGCCACCGACAGCGAGCGCTGGCACGAGTTCAGCGTCGAACTGGATCTCGACCACCCCACCACCCTGCAGTTTGTCACCGTGCCCGCGCGGTCGGATTCGCCGCCGAGCGCGGCGTGGTTCAGCGACCCGATACTGCAAGCGCTCAACCCCTCGCGAGCAACAGAACGCAAGCGCCTGCCCAACATCGTGCTGGTTTCGCTCGACACGCTGAGAGCCGACCACCTTTCGGTCTACGGCTACCCGCGCGACACCTCGCCCAACATGAAAGCCATGTTCGACGAGCAGGGCCTGGTGGTCGAAAACTGCTTTGCCCCCGAGGTCACTACCCTCGATTCCCACGCCACCATGCTGTCGGGCCTGTACCCGGGCAGCGCCGTGCAGCCCGGCCTGCTGGGCATACACCGCGGCGTCACGATGCTGGCCGAGCTGCTGGCCGACGAGGGCTACCGCACGGCGGCCTTTACAGAAAACGCCTTCGTGGCCGCCGAGCTGGGATTTCGCCGCGGCTTCGAAATCTATTCCGAGAACGGCGGTATCGAGGCAAAGGGATTCGAGCGCATCGCCGCCAACTCGGTGGGCTTCGTACGCGAGACCTTCGACCGCGGCATAGCCTGGATCGAAGAACACGCCGACCGGCCGATGTTTGTTTTCCTGCACACCTACCAGGTGCACT
>DBZX01000066.1:59932-70273 GCA_002311335.1 bacterium UBP10_UBA1149 | reverse complement strand
CGACGCGACATGGACGCCTACGACGCCGAGATTGCCTACACCGACAGCGAGGTCGCGCGCCTGGTCAAGGCCATCGACCGAGTACTGCCCGCCGATGACACTATACTTATAGTGCTGTCCGACCACGGTGAGGAGTTCGGCGAGCACGGCCGCCGCTACCACGGTGCCACCCTGGCCAACGAGACACTGCGCGTACCGCTGATGCTGCGCGCCCCGGGCCGCCTTCCGGCCGGCCAGAGAAGAACCGGCCCGGTGGGCCTTGTAGACCTCGTGCCCACACTGCTCGAGCTGCTCGACATCGAAGAGCCCTACCCGCTGCAGGGTCGTTCGGTTCTCGCCCACCTTCGCCACGACCAGGAGCTGCCAGCAACACCGCTTTACTCGGTGGCAGATTCGCCCTTCGCCATGACCTACAAGGGCGTCGACAAGAGTTGGCAACCGCCGGCCCGGGCGGTAACCCTGTGGCCAGACCGCCTGCTGAGCGAAAAGAAGGACGACGGTCGGCGCTACTGGTTGTTCGACCTGTCGAGCGACCCCGGCCAGACCAAGGACCTGTACGAGTTCGCCGACCAGGGGCCGCAGCTCAAGCGCCTGCTCGAGCAGTGGCCAGCCGTGGCAGCCGCTCGCAAGAAAGAGCTCTCGCTGTCGCTGCAGTCGCGCGCGACTGCGCATCGCCCGCCAAAATCAGACGCAAACGGATTGGGCGAAGACAAGATACGTAAGCTCAAGGCACTGGGCTACCTGGAGCCTGGAGAGTAACGCGCTGGCAAACTAGCGCCCCAGCTCGGCAGCAACCGCCGCCAGTCCCTCGTCGACACCCAGCAGCCGAAGCGACAGCAGTTCCTGCGTGCGCCTGTTGTCCAAGCCGCAACGCAGTGGCCGGGGAGCGGGTTGCGCGAGTTCGGGCGTATCTACCGCTTGGATAAAACCGGCGTCCAGGCCCAGCGCAGCCGCCGCGCGACGGGCAAACTCATCGCGCGGCAGGCAGTCAGGCCCCACCGGGTGAGCCACGCCCCGGTAATCCGACAGCGCCAACTCGCGCACGGCGGCCGCGAGGTTATCAGCGCAGGTGGGAGTGCCCCACTGGTCGCGCGGCGCTTTCATGGTCTCGTCCGAAGAGGCACGTGCGAGCAACTGCATGATGAAGTTTAGCCCGCGGGGGTCGTGACCATAGACGCCACAGATGCGCACGATGACGTGATCGTCAACGAGCTCGCTCACGGCCTGCTCGGCCGCCAGCTTGTGTCGCCCGTACTCGTTGATGGGCGCCGGCTCGGCATCGATCTCGTAGGGGCCCGCGCTGCCGTCGAAAACGTAATCCGACGAAAAGTAGACCATGCGCGCGCCCACGCGCGCAGCCGCGCGCGCCACGGCGCGAGTGCCCTCCACGTTTATGGTCAGCGACAGCCCGGGCTCGAGCTCACAGCGATCAACGGCGGGCATGGCAGCCGGGTGCAGAACAAGATCGGGTTGTAAGTCGTCCACCAGCGCGTCAATGGCCGCAGTGTCGGCCAGATCCAGCGGCAACAGCCCCTCCACCACCCGCGAGTTGCGGGTCCCTGTCACCTCGTGGTCGGCAAACACGCGCAGCAGGCGCGAGCCCACCAGCCCGGAAGCCCCGGTGACCAGTATTTTCATCGTCGCACGCCCACCGCCCCCTGCCAGTGCCACATGGTGACCGGGTTTTCCAGCACCCACTCCTGCGCCACCACCCCACCCGGCGCGTGCTAAGATGGCGCGTGTTCGGCTTTATGCGCATGTCGCTCGCGTTGGCCGTTATGTTCAGCCACCTCGTGCCCTTTATGGCCGGCCAGCTGAACTGGCTGGGCCACTACGCCGTCTGGTCGTTCTTCTGCCTGAGCGGTTACCTCATGACGCTGGTGCTCAACCAGCGCTACGGCTTCGCCAGCGACGGCCTGCTGCGCTACGCGGCCAACCGCGCGCTGCGCATCTACCCTCCCTACCTGGTGGCGCTGGCCGCCATGGCAACCCTGCTGGCACTCAGGCCCGACTGGGCTGCCGTGCTCACCCACGCCGGGTTGCCATACGTGGCCGGTGACTGGATACGCAACGTGGCCCTGCTCGACCTCGACTCGCGCATGCTGCCGGCGCCCATACTGCCGGCTTCCTGGTCGCTGAGCATCGAGCTCTACTACTACGTGCTCATGGCGCTGCTGCTGTCGCGCTCGCGAGTCACTGTGTTGCTGTGGCTCGTGGCGGCCGTCACCTGGGCCGCCTGGGCAAACGCAACTGGAGTCGCTGCCCATCTACGCGTCACGTCACCGGCGGCCTGCGCGTTGCCCTTCGCGCTAGGCGCGACGGTATACTTCGTCGGGCAGCTGTTCTCGCCATCTCCGACAGAACCTCGAGCTGCACATAGCCAACTGCCCAGCTGGCTGCTGCCGCTAGCGGTGGTAGTGGCCCTGGTCAACGCGGGCACGGCGTGGACCTGGCCCGATCTCTATTCGACTCCCCTGCTGCTTCACGCCGCCGCGAGCTCGGCCGTGATCCTGGCGCTGGCCGGGGTCGCGCGTCCCAAAGCTACCAGCATCATGACCAGGCTGGACAGACAGCTTGGAGACTTGTCCTACCCGCTTTTCCTGCTGCACATGCCCGTAAGCATCGTGGTGGCCGCCGCACTGGCCACGTTTACCGAGAGTGACCTCGGACTCGGCGAACGCCCCGCGCTGTTTGTGCTGGCGGTGCCGGTGGTACTCATGGTGTCGTTGCTGTTGCGGCGGGTAGTCGAGCTGCCGGTGGAGAAGTTGCGCCGACGGGTTGCCCGCAGCGGTTAGCGCGCAGCCGTCTACCAGCTGTAGCCCAGCCGGCGAAGTCGCTCGCGCAGGGCCGGATCTATTGCCTCGGTAGTTCTGCGCTGAGCAGGGTGTACACCGACGGTTCAGGGCATCGCATTCTTACGCATGCGATTCTTGATCAGCCCTTCTTTGAAGTTCTCGAGCGCGGCTTTCGCCCGCGCAGCCTCTTCACGTTCGGCAATGAGTAACGGCGTCGTCGCACGAAAGTAGTTCTTTATGGCCTGGACTTCCTCAACGCTACGCTGGTCTGGCCGTTTCGAAATCAGATGGGCCATGCCGCCGCCCAACGACGTTGCGGCTGCTCCTTCGCGTTCGATCGTTGCACGCTGCTCGCGCTCCCATTTCGCTTGCGCTTCGAGAAGAGCCGGCGTGTCCTTTTTGACCAGGCGGTTAGCGCCCAACGATTTCCATACCAGCTTTTGTCCTTCCTCATAACCTCGAAGGACGAGCAGGTTGGTAAAGTTCTCCTCATTCCTCCCTTCGAACCTTTGCAAAAGCCCTTTGGTATAAACCTCGCGTAGCGGTCGAACTCCGCCAACGCCGAGCCCCAGATCGTAGAACAAGAAATCATGGGATCGCAGCAGATCGAGAAATTCACTCGCAGCAGTGCCGAGTCCGCTCAATCCATGTGGCCAAAACTCGACCGCCATCACGACGTCGTCGTTTGCCGCTATGACTTCCTGCATTCCCTCGACGATGACGCCTTCAGCACCCTGTGTGTCTATCTTCACGAAATTCACGGCACCGTCGTAGTCCGCGAAGTAATCGTCCAGTTTTACCGCTTCGACATCGATCGCTCGGCGTTCTTCATTACCTTCGTAAATTCGATGATCGCCTTTGTTTTTTTCGGACAGGAAGAGCTGGATGCTTCCCTTCTCGTTCGATACGGCTTTCTGTTCGAGAGTGACGTTCGTGATGCCATTCAGGGCGACGTTGCGTTCAAGAATCGAGAACGCGATCGGATCCGGTTCGAAAGCGTAGACATGTCCCGTATCGCCAACGAGTCGGGACGCGACCAGGGTGAAGTATCCGACGTTCGCTCCGATATCGACGAAGACGTCCCCCGGCCTGACAAAACGAGACACCCAGTGGGTCTCGTTGGGTTCCCATACCTTCCCCGCGAGTATTCGGTAGGTAATCACCGAATCGTTCGGGTGTAGAAACATCTTCAGCCCCGGGATGTTCGGAACTTCCAGATCGGCTGCTTTCCCGTGGCGTGCGAACTCCAGTCGGGTGCTATGCTCGAGTTCAAGCAGCATCCGGTTGCCCGCCAGCCATGGGCTCCCTGCCATGAACGCCGCTCCGGCGAGAAGCAAGAGAAGCACAAAAATTCCGCCGGATATCCGGCGGCGTATAGTCGTCGAGACCACGTTGCGCTTCTCCTTGGGTGCCCGGTAGCAGGCTCGCCCGCTGAACTGCGTTCGAACCGAAAACTCAACGCAGTTTCACATCTATATCGAGTAACAGCGAAACCGACGCCCGCTTGGCCGGCAACTACGGCAGGGCCAGCAAGGCAGGGCCCCACGACCCATTATTCAATCAGCAGGGCCGGGTTGTCAGCAGGCGTGTAGTACCAGTTGATGTGGTCATGCTTGAGGTAGCGATCAATGCGCTTGTAGCCACGCTCTTCGAACCAGGCGTTTATCTTGGGGCGGTCGGGCCGATAGGCCTCTATGCAGACCAGTTCGGGCTGGTACTTCTGGATATCGAACGCCGCCAACGCTGTCATCTGGAAGCCCTCTATGTCCATTGACATGAAGTCAATTTTCTCAATCCCGTTGTCTTCGAGCAGCTTGTCGATCGTTATGGTACGAACCTTGATCTCAGTGTAATCGTAAGGTTGATCCAATCCCGCAGGCGTTTCGACCATTTCTTTTATTGCCGACGAGACCTCCGGCCACTTGGCCCGATAAAAAGTATCCTCGGTGTCCGAGTGATCCGAAATCAGAAAATTCAGGAACTTACTATCGGGCCGATCCTTGGCCCAGTGTTTGGCGTAAGTGGAAACAGCGTCAACGCCGATACCCGTCCACCCCAGGTGCTTGTCTAAATAAAAGGTTGTGCTGTTGCGCTGCGGAAAGGCGCAGCCCACGTCCAGAAAGAAACCGTCGCGGCGGTCCTGGAAGAAGTCCCGAATGCAGAGTTCCTCGCCAAACTGCGAGTAACGCTTCTTCGCAGTATTGACGATGTCCCGCCTTGCAGGCTTGGCAGCCTTGCCTGCTGCCACTGGCACGAGAGCAGAGGGCTTCGCCGAAGCCGGAGACCCTGCTTCTTTAACTGCAGCAGGTGTCGGCTCGGTAGCCTTCGCAACGGCAGCCGGCTCGGTGGCCGGCTCTTCCAGCGCCGCGCTTTCTTCAACCGCGGCGGGAGCGGGCACCTCCTCCTTGCAGCCTGCGCCGGCAACAACGAGCAACAACGACAATGCCAACGATGTAACAGAAAAAACACTTCGCATTTACAATCTCCTGTAAGACAGACCCTGCGACCCTCCCACGGGCCCAGCCACGACTCAAGCAGCTCTTCGTTTCGCAAAAAAGTAAAGCGGCAGTCCTACCAGCGCGGTAAGCAGCCCCAGCCCCGCCTGTAACGGTTCCCTCACTGCCATGAAACCAGCAATAAGCAGGGTGGACGCTATGAATATACCCGGTACCCAGGGGTAACCGGGTATGGCAACCCTCTCGGCGCCCTCGCGCAGGCGGAGCTTCAACAACGCCCCCACCGTAGCGGCGGCCGACAAGCCCAGGGTAAAGCCTATGTAGCCCAGCAACTGGGCCAGGCCGGTGGACCATAGAACGACCAACGCGAGGCTGGTCTGAAGCGCGACCGCGGCGCCCGGCGACTTGGCCCCGGCCTTGAAAAACGCCGGAAACAAGCCGTCGTCTGCCATCTTCGCGTAGACCCTGGGACCAGCCATGATCATCGAAGAAATCGAAGTAAAGAGGGCAAGTACGACGATGGCCGACACCGCGCGTTTGAGAGGCGCGCCGCCGAGCGCTTCGGCAGCGACCGCGCCGATCTCGGCCCTGCCGGCCAACATCTCGATGGGTGCCGAGTAAACAAAAATGGCGTTGAGCCCGAGGTAAACCACCGTAACCGTGGCGGTGGCCAGTATGAGCGAACGCTGAATTGTCTTCTCCGGGTCTGATACTTCCTCGGCCATGTAAACAGCTGCGTTCCATCCCGAGTAGGCGAAAGATATCCACACAAGGGTAACAGCGAAGGCTCCGAGCTCAAAGGCAGGAGCCGGCGCCAGCGACGGCGGGAGATCAGGCAGCGCGAACGCTCCGTATACCAGGAAGCCTCCGATCACTATCATCTTCAGACCAACCGCGATGTTCTGCAGCAGGACCCCATCGCGCACGCGCAAGCCGTGCATCAGGCCCGCTGCCAGTATAGCGATGGTGCCTATCCATTCGGGGCGCACCGTGACACCGAAGGAGTAAGCCACGTAGGCCTGCAGGCCCAGCGCCGCTGCTGCAATGGGGGCGGTAAAACCGGCGAGCAGGGACACCCAGCCGGCCATGAAACCCGCGGCGGGGTGCACGGCTCTCGATAGAAAGAGATACTCGCCACCCGACTCGGGCATGCGGCGCACGAGCGCACCGTATGAAAGCGCGCCGAACATGGCCAGCACTCCGCCCACTACCCAGGCCGCCAGCACGATAGTGGGATCACCGAGATCGGCCAACGCGAAACCCGAAGTAGTGAACACGCCGGCCCCTATCATGTTGCCCATGACCACGGCGGCGGCACTGGTCATGCCAAGTTTTTTAACTGGGGAATGAGACATCTATGTTCGGCTGAAGGAGTTCCAAGAAAGCCGGCAAGCGGGCCAGATCAACCAGAACCCATACCGGCACCCACAGTGTAGCACTTCGCCTGGGTCCAGGCAGAAATTATCGGGCTGGAAGGGGCGAAAATACTACTCTATATAGCCCAGCGCGCGGAGCTTTTCTTCCCTGGCCGGGTCAAGAAAATTTTCGTCGGGCGCCACCTCTACCCTGCCGCTGAGCAGTTCGCTGCGAACGACGGCCGCCTCGTCGAGGTGGCCGTCGACCAGGCGCCTGAGCTCAACGGCCCGGGCAGTGCCGGAAACTGAGGCACCGGCAACAAGCAGGTCGTTGGTCTCACCCGGATCGTCGTGGAGATCGAAGTACTCGTAGCTGAACTCGTCGCCGTTGCGATAACGGTGGAGTTTATCGCCCGCTATGCGCACCGACAACGCCGGCTTGTCAAAAGGGCCACGCTTCATGTCAGAGTAAAGAATCTGCGAAGTCCAGCCCTCGCTGAACAGGGACCGATCGTGCAGGTCACCAGTTCGCTCGCCGTCCAGCAATTTGACCAGGCTCAGCCCGCGCGCCTGTCCGCTACCACCCACACCGGCGATCTCCAGTATGGTGGGCATGATATCAATGTGGCTTACCGGCTCTGCAATTCGGTACCCGCGCCGCACACCGGGTCCGTAGAACATGAGCGGCACCCTCTGTACCTCGTCGTGCATGTGGGCACCGTGGCCCAGGTAGCCGTGCTCACCGAATTCCTCGCCGTGATCGGAGGTGAGTATGAAGACCGTGTTGTCCAGCAGGTTCAGTTCTTCCATGGTCGCGAAAAAAGACTTCAGCTCGTCGTCGGTGTAACGGATCTCCCTATCGTAAAGAGTCGGACTGCGCATGTGGGCCATCGGGCCGCCTTCCCACTCCGGGGCAACAACGCCGTCATCAACAAACAACTGCTGGTAGGCCTCAGGGGGTGCGTAGGGGTCGTGCACCTGGAAAGTGTGCATGAACAAGAAGAATTTTTTGCCGGCGTTCCTGCGTAGCCAACGCTTTGCCTTGGCGAAGGTGACGTCTACCTGCCCCTCGGGTGCCATGATGTTGGCACTCTTGTTCTCTGCGTACTCGTTGAACCCACGGCCGAAACCATGGCGTATGCCCAGCCAGCCGTCCTCGGTCACTGCACCGGTCTCGAAACCCGCCACACGAAGTAGCTCCGACACCGTAGTGAGCGATGGATCCAGGGGTTCCAGTCCCGTGGTAAGCCCGTGGCTCGACGGGTACAGAGAAGTAAACATCGACATGTGCGAAGGCGTGGTCGTTGTGGCAGCCGCCACCAGGTGCTCGAACACGGTTCCCCTGTTGCCGAAGGTCTTGTCGATGAACGGCGAAGTGTTTCGCTCGTAATCATAGGCGCCCAGGTGATCAGCGCGGAGGGTGTCTATGGAAAGCAGGATGATGTTAGGCTCATCGGCGGCACGACCGACCATGGTGTACACCGTCGGGTTGGACCAGACCGGTAGCGAAAACGCCTCGTCATCCTCGGCCAGCAGCTCGGTGGTAAAATTAAATGAAATTTCTTTGCCGACCATGTCGGCGAGATCGAGTTGCTGATCCTTCCAGCCCCTGTCGCCCACGATTGAGGGATCGATTTTCCGACTGAAAATACTCGAGCAGAGTTCTCCTTCGCAGGCCTCCAGCTCGAACAGCACCGAACCCTGTTGCCAGGCGGGCTCAAGCACGCCGACGCCGAACTCCAGCACCGATCCTTCTGCGATGACTACCGCCGGCGCACGGTATTCCGTGTCGCGGCCTGCGGCCAGGCCGTAGCCCTCAATGTTTATCCTCACCCTGCTGCCGGCCAACCCGGTTGGCAGCTGCCAGGATGGCTTTACAAACGGGTCGCTGCCGCGAAACGTCAACGGCGACTTCACCAGGCGCGCCAGTTCGTGCCAGGATTTGTCGTAGTAGACCTGCGAAACCAGCACTACGCGTTCGCTGTCGACCAGCTCCACCGGCAGGCCGGCCAGCGACTCGAGCACGCCGCCTTCGGGCACCAGTATGCCGCGCTGGGCCTTGACCAGCTCCCTGGGCGCGGTGTGCAGAACGTAGCGCGTCTCGTCCTGGATTTCGGCCAGCGTCCAATCGGCCGTGCGCAGGGAATCGAGGCTGCAGCCAGCGCGATGCGCGGGATCAACGAATCTCGTGCGAGGCTCAAAGACGCTGCCCCCGTCGGGCTGGCAAGCGGCCACCAACGCGAGCAGGGCGAGCGGCAACAACACGCCGCCGCCAGGCAAGAGCCACCGCCACTCTTGTCGCTTATCGACAGAAAGCATCCTTCACAGATAACGCGGTATATTATCGATGTCTATCAACCTCGGCCCCGCGTCTCGGTATGGCGAGTAGTACCAGCTCCTTATCCGGGCCATACTTAGCTCCCCAACGAGAAAGCCTGCACGGACACCGCCGGGAAGCCGCCCCGTCTTCGCAGCGACTTCGATTGATGAGCTACGAGAATTCACAGCTAAACGCGGCCCTGCTGCTGGCGGCCCTGCTGGCGATAATGCTGACGGTGTCGGCCTGCAGCTCGCCGGACAACTTGCACACTTACAGGGTAGGTACCGCCACGGGCAGCGAACTCACCGGCAGAGAATCCAGGCCTGTACTGGACCAGAAAGAGCTCGCTGCGATCACTCTCGACGTTGAGGCCGGTTGCCGACTTCGCGTTCCCCTGGCTAACCGGGGCAAGGCGGCAACGATAACCTTCAGCGTATTCGGACTGTACCCGGGTGATAAAGAGACCCGGCTGGCTGAACTTGAAACCGGCCCCACCTGGGGCTGGCGCGAGCTGGAGTTCACGTTGCCCCGCCCAGCACCGGAGAAACTCAGCCTGCGCTTGAGCGGCGACGACGTTTCGCAGGCGCTGTGGGGCCAACCCCTGGCTACCTGTCCGGCACCGACCGACACCCTGTTCAGCGCGACCACCCCGGCGACCAACGTCATACTGGTCTCGCTCGACACGCTCAGGGCCGACCGCTTGGGGGTATACGGCAACCGTCGTAACCTTACCCCCAACCTTGACCGCCTGGCCGGGCAGGGAGCGCTGTTCGAGCAGGCCTGGGCACCGTTTCCGAACACGCTGGCGGCCCACGCGAGCCTTTTTACCGGCCTGACACCCGGGCAGCACGGCTTGCTGCCCGGCGTAGACGCGCGCATGCCGCGAGACACGCGCACCCTGGCCGGGGCCTTCACCGAGCAGGGCTACCACACGGTGGCCTTTACCGAAAACGCGTTCGTCAGCAGCGCCTACGGTTTTGACCTCGGCTTTGACCGCTATCACAACGGCCCCGAGGTAAGCGAGAATGAGCTCTTTCCGGGCACCGGCTCGGTGACCTTCGGCAAGGCCGCCGCCTGGTTGAAGCAACGGCCCCCCGGCCCGTTTTTCATGTTCGTGCACACCTACGAGGTGCACGCGCCTTACACCCCTGCCCGCGACGAGCTCACTCAGCTGCTGATGTATCGTCTGTCGCCAATCTACGAGGGCGCGTTCGAGTTTACCTACCACCCCTTGTCTGAAATAGGCCACAATTCGGGCCAGATTTTGCTGTCGCCCATAGAGCTGGCCAGAATAGAATCCCTGTACGACGCAGAAACCTGGACCGTGGACCGCCAGCTGGGCGGCTTACTGGACACGCTCAACGACCTGGGCCTCGCCGACTCGACCCTTCTGGTGGTCACCTCCGACCACGGCG
>DBZX01000066.1:47917-59887 GCA_002311335.1 bacterium UBP10_UBA1149 | reverse complement strand
ACCTCCGACCACGGCGACGAGTTCAGCGAGCACGGCTATATGGGCCACGGTGAGACCCTGCACACCCAGGCCCTGCAGGTACCGCTGATCTTCAGGTTGCCCGGTCGCGTGCCGGCTGGCCTGCGCGTGTCAGCGCCGGTGGGCCTGAGCGACGTGGGGCCGACAGTGGCGTCACTGGTGGGCATGCCACCACCCTTCGCCAACACCCCGGCCCGCGATCTCACGCCCTTGCTTGCGAATCCTCTCGACCCGGCTGCTGCCGACCAACCGGTCTTCAGCGAGCTGAGCAGCAGTATGGGCGCCTGCCGGGGTTTGGATTCTGCCGATTTCGACATCTGGGCAATGGCCAACATGGACTGCAACTACGACGGCGTGGCCCTGCGCGACGAACGCTACACCTACATAGAGTCGGCGGCCACCGGCGCGAGGCAGCTCTTTGACCGCAGGGCAGACCCCGGCGAGCTTCGCGATATAGCCGCCTCGCAGGCCGATCTCGTGGCCGCCTACCACGAAGCGGTCAACGGCTACCGGAAACGCAACGAGGAGCACGAGACGCATACCGCGCCCACGGAAATCGACCCTATCACCCACGAAAAGCTCCGCGCCCTCGGATATATGCAGTAGCCGAGAGCCAATAGGGTAGAATCATGACAACCATGACCAGCCGTCCATACCGCATGGCCATACTGAGCTTCGCGCTCGGCCTGTTGTACTTCGGATCCTTCGTAGACTACGGCATCAACTTTGCCGACGAGGGCGCGTTGGTATCGCAGATGTCGCGCTTTGCCGCCGGCGACCGTCTCTACCAGGATTTCCACATCGGCTACACGCCGGGCGTTTACCTGCTGCACGGCGCCGTAATGAAAGCCTCGGGACACTCCCTGCTGGCCGGGCGCTGGGTGTTGGCCACCACGCTGGCGGTCAGCATGGCGCTGCTTTACCTGCTGAGCTGGCAGCTCACCCGTCGACGCTGGCTGTCGCTGGCCGCGCCCCTGCTCTACCTCGCCTCGGTACCCATTCACCCGGGCCAGTTTGCCTCCTCCAACATCCCCTACCCGGTGTGGTACAACGTGCCGCTGTGGCTGGGGGGTATGCTCGCCCTGCTCAAGTTCGGCGAGGGCAAGGGCCTGCGCTGGCTACTGCTGACGGGCGTGCTGGCGGGTATCAACTTTGCCTTCAAGCCCAACGTGGGTCTGTTTCAACTGGCGGCCGCGTCGCTGGTGACGCTGGCCGTACTGCCCATGCAGGGCGCACCCGATGCCGCTGGATGGAAGGTCAGGCTCAACCGCCTGCTGTGGTGGGGCTGGTGGCTGGCCATACTGCTGGGGCTGGCGGTGGTGTTCGGCGGCAGGGCCGGGTTGCGCGAGTTCTGGATACTGCTCGCACCGGCTGCCGTGGCCTCGCTGCTGGTAGCGTGGAGGGCCGCCGTGGTGCCCGCGCCCGAGGGAAAAATGCCGTCGCTGGTGATGTGCGCAGCCACCCTCGCGCTGTCTTTCCTGGCCGTCAACGCGCCGTGGATGATTTACTACTACCGCATGCTGGGCCCGCAGCGTTTTCTCGAACGGGCCTTGTTCTTCGGGGCTGACTTCGAAAAGTTCTACTTCATCTCGCACCCCCCGGTTCTGCTGGGTGCCCTGGCAGGCCTGGGCCTGGTGATACTCGCGCGTGCGTTGCCACGCTGGGTTGCACGCCGGGTCATGCCTACCGACATGTTCCTGCTGCTGGCCGCCGCGCTGGCAAGTGTTGCCGGTGGCCTGTTTCTGGCCGGCCGACCAATGCCCGAGGGTTTCTACAACGCGGTCATGTCGCTAGTAGAGCCGTCGGCCTTTGCAGCCGTCATCCTGGCCCACTGGCTGGGCTTGTGGGTGTGGGCCCGCAGCATAGGCACCGACGACCACTGTCGGGCGCCCTCGCTCAACGCCACCGTGCTTGTCACCGGCGCCGTCTTTCTCTACATGCAGATCTACCCGAGGACCGACTTCATGCACTGGGTTACTTCGGCCCCCGTATCGATACTGCTGGGGGTGGTACTGCTGGCGGGCCTGACCAGGCGCTGGGAGCAGGGCCGCGGCAGGCTACTGCCCGCGGCGACCATAACCGCGCTGATTTTTGCGCCGCTGTTTGCGATCGGGGCTATAAGGGCCGGCCACTCGCTGGACGCTATCGTTGACCTGGACGGCGGCCTGCCCTCGCGACCGCAGGCCACACGGCTGGTTTCCGAGCGCGCGCCCATATGGAACAACGTGGGCGCAGCCGCCACCTACGGCGACCTGTCGGCCCTGGTAAAGTTCGTCAGGAACAACACCACCGAAGACGAACGTATCTTTACCTTTCCGTCACTCGACGTGGTCTCGTTCCTGGCCGGTCGCCCGAATACAACCCGCCATGGCTATTTCTTTCCCGGCTGGCCCGGCCGCGAGGTAGAGGCCGAGGTCATCTCCGACCTCGACGCGGCGCCACCGAGATTCGTCGTCGTCTACCACTGGCACCCATTGTTCTTCTCGCAGGCGGCCCTCTACTACTTCCAATTGCAGCACTACATCGAAAGCAACTACCGTCCTTACGCCCGCTTCGGCCGCTACGTTGTGCTTACCCACAAGACCCTGGGGCCGGCGGGAGATGGCCCCGACCTGCCGCGCAGCAGCATAGAAGCCGCCCTACCCTACGAGCTCGACCAGGAACTCAAGGGCCGCCTGACCGACCCCGACGCCGCGGTGCGACTGGAGGCGGTGAAACAGCTTGAGGGTTTTCACCTGGGCAGCGACTACCCGCCGCTGAGCAAGCTGCTCGGCGACCCCGACCAGGCCGTGAGAAACCAGGTGGTGTGGGCCTACAGGTACGCCCGCGATGAAACCGTCGCGCGTAATCTTGTCGCCGCGGTAGCCGGGAGGTCTTTGTCGCCCCGGGAGAACATCCTGGCGCTGCGCAGCGTAGGGGGAGGCGTGGCCGCCGACTCTGCACCCGCCTTGCTCAGCCTCGTGGACTCACCAGATATAGCCACGGCGCTGGCGGCGCAGCGAGGATTGTTCATGACAGCTTCGCGCCACGTGAACGGTTCTTTCTGGTTTGGTAGTCCACCGAACACGAACGATAGCGGTCAACAGGACCTCAGCCGCCATCAGCTTAACCGCGTTCTGCAATGGCTGGACGACCCCTCGGCCGGTCGCCCCCTGCGATACTACGCTGTCACGCTGGGAGCAGAAGCACTGGAGCACTCGTCGCCAGGCCGGAAGATCGCTTGCAGGCCATCGCTCGCGGCTATCTCCCGAAACGCAGACCTGGCCCTGCGCCTGCTCGCGCTGCGCACGATGGTGCGCTACGACTGCGCGGAAAAATCGGATATCCTGAACACCGCTTATAACCTGATGCTGTTTGACGACAGGATGGTGGTGCGACTGGCCGAAGACCTGCTGAAAAAAACTCTCGAAGCTGACCAGTTGCTCGCCGACATGATTCACGCTGGCCAGGGACCCCGCTTGGAGAGCGCGATCTGGCTGGCCTCGATTTACGGTGGACCCCGCTCAGCAACCGAACTGGTGCTGATGTCGAGTCACGCAGATCCCGACATTCGACTGGCCGCAGCCTGGGCGCTGGGGCGAACCGGAAACGCCGGCCACGCAGATCACCTGGCGCTTGCCCACCTGGACTCGGACACCGACGTAAGCGAGATGGCCGGACGCGCCCTGGCCATGTTGCGGCGGCGCCTGGACTGATCTCCCGGCCGAAGTAGGCGGTCAGTCACGTACTGTCCCTGGCCGCAGCAAGGCGTTACCCATGACTACCAGGCCCACCGCTCCAACCGTGAGCGCGGCCGCGTAAGCCCAGCGCCGCAAGACGACTTCCTCGAGCGGCCCCCACCAGCCCACCGTCAGGAGGGATGTGTGCACAACCATCTGCCCGAGATAAATCCCCCAGCTATGCTCACCGCACCAGGCCAGCAGGTCAGCCGCGCTGGGTAGCCGCTTGAAAACAGCCAGGCCTGCAAGCAGCAGCAGGGTCAGGGGCACGTCCAAAAGGCTCATCAGTGCTGCAGCTGTAACCGCCGTATCGCCCATACGGGCGTGAAGCCCCACGCCGACCACCCAGGTCACGGCCGCCACCGCAAGGAAGCGCGGCCGTTGCTGCCACCCGGACAGGCCCAGGCAAGCCCCGCATACAACGGGCCACAGGTACTGCGGACCGAAAACGTGCATGTAGTAAAATGCACCCTCGGGGGCAGAGTGCAGCAGCAAAACCTGCATGAAGCCCAGTACGTGCAGCACCAGCAGGTGACTGGCCACGGTTGCCAGGCCAGCCAGCCCCGCTGCCATGATCGGCCCCAGGCGCAGGAGCAGCCAGTACAGCAGTGGGAACACAACGATGAGCTGGATTACCACGGTAACGAACCATGAAGTGCCCACCCAGGGCGCGTAGCCCAGAAAAGTCGCCACTAGGAAACGCGGCGCCGGAGGCGGGGTAGTCGATGTCGCGTATGCAAAAGAGAACAACCACCACAGCGCCAGCGCCGACCACCAGGGCAGGGCCAGTCGGTGGAAGCGCGAAACATACCACTGGCGCAGATTAGCCCCGAAGGGCTCGCCGCTGCGGTGCCGCCACCAGGTGACCGCGTTCATGCCGAACAGCACCAGGAAAACCGGCACCGCCCTGTTTATCAGGTACTCGTGCACAACGGTGCCCCTGAGCGGTGCCGCGTGAATGAGGATGACACCGATTATGGCCAGGCCCTTGAGCCAGTCGATTTCGAGCGTCCGCGAGTTCGTCCGATCCGCCACTGCGCGGGCAGTTGTCAGTTTGTCTTCCACGGCAATAGCCCCTTGCGCACCCGGTCGATCCAGCAGCCGCAAAAGCCACAGCATGAACCCAATCGCAAGGACACGTATAGTATAGCAAGGTAGGCGCTGGAGCCGTATCACACTGAAGCCGTGCAAGTAGAAACCAATACCCCGAGCCTTCCCCGGACCGCGCCGCTGTTGCTGACACTTGCCTGGCTCGCGGCCGTGGTGCTGGTGGGGCCGGCGGGCGATTTCGCCCTGGGCGACGACTGGGCCTACGCCTGGGCGGCAAAAAGCCTCTGTGAAAACGGCCGACTCGACCTGCTGCCCTGGGCAGCCCCCAGCCTGCTCGCACACGCCGCCTGGGGTGCGCTGGTGTGCCTCGTGGGCGGTTTTTCTTTTGAACTGTTGCGGCTGGGTACCCTGCTGTTCGCCGCTTCGGGCCTGGTGGCCTTCTACCTGCTGCTGGCGCGCTGCTCTTCTTCGAGCAGATCAGGTTCGCGCGGCTCCGTGCTGCTGGCCACCGCCACGCTGGCCTTCTCGCCGTTGTACTTCGGACTGTCTTTCACCTTCATGACCGAAATCCCCTGCCTGGCCCTGTGCCTGTGGGCAGCGCTGCTTTACCTGCGCGGGCTGCAGGACGACAAACCCGGCTCCCTGCTCGCCGCTGCGGCCGTGATGGCCGTGGCCGTGCTCGTGCGACAGAACGTGCTGCTGCTGGCGGTAGCTGCCGCGGCCAGCGCCTGGCGCTTTCCTCCGGGTCGCCTGACGCGCGTGGCCGCTGCCGCGCGCTGCCTGTTGCTGCCGCTGGCGAGCGTCGTGGCTTACTACGCCTGGCTGCTCAACTGGCAAGGCGCACCAGCGGGCGCTGCGATAAGACTCAGCGACATAGCCTCGGCCACGCCGCTGCGAGTTATTGACGTCGCGCTGCGGGCCTGGCTCACGCTCGGCCTGCTGGCCGCGCCGCTGTTGATCCGGAGCAGCTTGAGCCGCGACCGACTGCTGCGCATAGGCCTGCCTGCCGGCTTGCTGCTGACAGTGGCCGCCTGCCTGTTCGCGTCCAGGACCGGCGCGGGATTTGCGCTGCCCAACCTGCTTCACGCCGGCGGCACGGGTGCGCTCACGCTCAGGGACACGCTGTTCCTCGGCATGGCTTCGCCTTTTGATGGCAGTACTGCCGCCAGGACCGCGATCAGCGCTGCGTCGGTGCTGCTGTCCACGCTGCTGTTCGTCCGCCTGTTGCCCACCCGTTTAAGCCTGCGTGAAGCGCTTGATACTCCCGCCCGCTGCCTCCTGTCACTGGCGGCTGCCTTGCTGCTGGGCGGCAGCCTGCTGCAGGCCGACTTCTACTTTGACCGCTACCTGCTGCCTGCCCTGCCCTTCGTGCTGGCGCTGCTCGCAATGGCCGACAACGACGGCCAAGGGCGAACAGCGGCCACCGGCCTGTCACTCGCGCTGCTGGCCGCGATGACCTTCTACTCGGTGGCCGGCACACACGATTACATGCAGTGGAACCGCGCGCGCCATCATCTCCTCGGGGGGCTCGAGGCCCGGGGCGTCGCGGCGACAGAAATAGACGGCGGCGTGGAGTACAACGGCTGGCGGCTGGCTCCACTCGAGCGCAGCTGGCCCACTATAGAAGAGGCCACCCCGGGCAGGTCGCCGGAAAAGAAAAGCTGGTGGTGGGTAGAAGACGACCGCTGGGTGCTGAGCTTCACGGCGCTCGAAGGCTACCGGGTAGCTGACCGACGCCAGTGGCAGCGCTGGCTGCCGCCTTCTGCCGGAGAAGTGCTGCTGCTTGAACGCGAGCGCTGAGCTGAGCGAAACCCGGCGTCAGTCCACCGGCCGCCTGGCCAGCGCCTGTATGCGCGCGCTGCGACCGACCAGGGTACCAAGGTTGAGTATCACCTCCAGCGGCACGCGCATCCACCAGGGCAGGCGATAGCGACCCAGGTACACGTTGCCGCCGCGCACGCTGACTACCTCGAAGCCGGCGTCCTCGAGGGCGCGCTTGAGCAAGCGCGGGTGGAAATAAAAAATATGCGGCGACACGTACAGCCGCTCCAGGAACCAGCGCCTCGCGGGCAAGCCCAGCCATATCCAGCGATCAACCAGGTTGGCAAGCAGCGAACGCTGGTTGGGTACGGCCACGTAGAGCAGCCCGCCGGGCTTGAGCAACTCCAGCGCGCGGGCAAGGAAGGCCGCAGGGTCCAGCGAGTGCTCAAGGACATCGAGCATGGTTATGCAGTCAAAACTTTCGGGCTGGTAGGGCGCACTGCGAAAGTCACCCACGTCTACCTCCACGCCGAACTCAGCACGCGCCTTCTCGCGGCTGAGTTCGCAGAGATCGAGCCCCTTGATCTGCCAGCCCTGCTCTCGCGCGAGATGCATGAACAAGCCAGTTCCCGCGCCAACGTCGAGCAGTCGACCCTGACCGCGCCCCTGCTCCAGCAGACGGAGCACGCGGCGAAACCCGCGCACGATTTCATCTTCAACAAAATCAGCGTTGCAGCTCTCAAAGAACTCGGCCGCCTCGGGCAGCACTTCGCCCACGTAAGCCTGTCGTTCGGTCTCTTCTTTTTCGCTTTCGTCGGGCAGAGGATGGGCAAACAACAAGCCGCAGCCCCGGCAGGAGAGCAGGCGTCGATAGCCCTGCTCGTGGTAGAGCACAGCGTCCTGGCAGCCGCAGAGTTTGCAGGCGACCCCGTAATCGGACGAAGAGCTGGTCGAAGATTCGGTCACGATTTCTGACCCCAACGCAGGCTGCTACGTATGAAGGCGATATCCTCAGCCGTCAACACCCTGAGAACGAGCAGCGCCAGCAGGCAAGCCCCGACCGACCAGGCCACCGCCGCCAGGCTGCCGTATCCCGCCAGCAGGCCGGCCGCGACACCGCAGGCCACTGCAAGCGCAGGCCGCAAGGCCGCCGCGAGGCACAGGCGGGTATAAGCGCGCGTGGGGGGCAGCAGCGCAAGACTGACCTGCGACAAGGCGCTGCTGGCTATCATGGCAACGGCAGCACCCATGTAACCGGCCCGCGTGATGAAAAAGTACGACAGCACGACGTTGAGCAACGCGAAGACCATGGTGTTGCGGTACAGCGTTTTCTCGGCGTGCACTGACACCAGCAGGTAGGTAACCACGGTGCCAGTGGCGCTGAGCAGGGCCATCACCGCCAGCAACGACAGCGCCGGACCGGCCTCGGCATAACCCGCGCCGAACAACAGCCCCATGACAAGATCACCGGCCACCATGCACACGGTTACCGGCACGGCGATGGCCAGCAGCAGGTAGCGCGTAGATTTTTCCACTGTCTCTTCCAACCGCGTGTCTGCCGGCCGGCCTGCGCCACCGTCGCTCTTTATATGAAGCGAGGCCATCAGCGGATACACGGTGATCATCAGGGCCTCGGGCAACAGGCTGAAGGCCTCGGCCACGCGTGACGCCGCGCCCAGCAGTCCGGTTTCCACCGGCCCGCGCATCGACAGCAGCAAAACCTGTCCCGCCTTGAGACCGAGCATGATGGCAAAGCCGTTAAAAAACAGCGGAACCGCACCGCGCAGCAGAAGACTCCACTGCTCGCGGTCGAAAACAAAACGTGGCTTGAGCTCGCGTGACACGGCCAGCGCCACGCCGGCAAACACCACGAGATTGGCCGCGGCCATGACGAGGAAAACGGCACGAAGGCCCGCGCCGGCCTGCACGACCACCACAACGCCCACCGCCAGCAACAAGGCCCGCGCAGAGGCCAGGGCCAGCACCGGCGGTATCTCGAGATTGGAGCGAAACCAGGAACGGTAGGCGCCACCCAGCCCCGTGAGCAGGCCCAGCGAAGCGCAGGCGGCAAGATCCAGCGGCACGCGCCCACCCGACAAGGGACCCACGCACAAGGTCGCGACAGCGGCCGCCGCCAACGACATGAGCAACTTCAGTCCCAGCCCCGCGTGCAAGGTAGCGGGCGAGGGCTCGGACTGCTGGCTCAAGACCCTGACCAGCACCGCGTCGAGACTGTACTCAACCGCGACCTGGAACAGGGCGAGGTAGGCAACGAGGAAGCTGTAGACGCCGAAAGACTCGGGGTCGATGGCGCGGGCCAGGTAAAGGACGATGACAACCGGCAGGATCTTGTCCGCCGCCTGCACCAACAGGCCCATCCACGCGCCGCGCGTTACCTGTTCACTTCGTTGCAAGCTGGTCCCTCACCGCCCGCGCTGCCTGCCTCAGGGACGGCAGAGGGCAACGAGATCGAGTGCCTTGTCCATGTCGTGGCTGCCTATCGAAAAATCGTCTATGCAGATGCCGTCTCCACCGGCCACGGCGGCGTCGATGTTGCCGCGGGCCTGTCGCCGGACGAGCACCGACAGCTTGGCGAAGGCAAATTTGATCAGCGACGAAGGCAGCAGCTTGCGCAGTCCCAGCGGGTCGAGTGCCATGATGCGCTTGACCGCCTTTTCACGGCCCGCGTCAAAGTCGGTGACCTTCTGGTTGCCGAAGGTGCCCGACATCTCGACGCTGGAGAACACGCCCGACAGCAACTCGGTGAGCTCGTCGGCGGTGTACTCGCGCACGTGGTAGGGGTTCTCGGAAAACGATGTCAGGCGATTAGGCGTGGTCAGCAACAGGCAGCCACCGGGCGCGACGCGCTCGCGCAGGCCTTCTATAAACGGCCGGGGATGTTCTATGTGCTCCACCACCTGGAAGTTGATCACGAGATCAAATGTATCGGTAAAGCTGCCGGGCTCGGTCAAGTCCACACGGTGAAACTCGAGGCCGGGACGTCCCCAGGCGCGGCGGCACTGCTCGATGGCCTGCTCGGAATAATCAAGGCCGACCACAGAGGCTGCCGGGTCGACCAGGGTACGGGTACCGAAGCCTTCGCCACAGCCAGCGTCCAACACGCGCTTGCCCTCGGCCAGCACGGCCGCGTGGCGATAGGCCACCAGGTGGCGAGCCTCGTCGTAGTCGAAGTCTTTTCCCCAACCCGGCCTCTCGCCGGTAAACTTGTCTGAAGACATTACTGCGTTCTCCTCTTTAAGCGTGGCTTCGAGTAGCCGATCAATCACTGCAACGTGGCGAGCACACTCGCGGCAAACTCGGCTACGACGGATTCTTCGTCCGCCTGCAGTCTCGTTGCCTCCCGCGCCAACGTCGTCGTCCAGGGCACGAGGTACTCCGCGCGAAAGTCGCCGGCCCAACGGTCCAGGCTCCCACGATGGCGACGCAGCACCTGCTGCATGGCCCCTAGTGCCTCGTTGCGGACCCTCGGCCGTGAGTCATTATAGCCCGAAACCAGCCAGGCCGCGGCTTTCATCGAGCCGCCGTCCCTGAGCGCGCGCAGCAACAGCACCGCGTCGCGCTCGTCGGAGGGTATCTCTGCCACGGAGGCATCTTTGGGCGAGACACCGTGCATCCATCGTACCGCCGCCTGCCTGCGAAAGGCGAGGCGCGGCTCAACGCAGTCCTGCATCTGCCCGCGGGGCGGGCGGGCTACGTCGCGCGGAGGCAAGGCGGCTTCGCTCGTCGAATCCCGCCCCTGTTCCAAGGCCAGCACGTCGAAGCGGCCGTACCTGGCCACCAGTTTGTATCGGCTCCTGGCAAAACTACTCAGCAGTTGGTAGTGAGCCGCCGCCCCGTGAAAAAATCGCCAACCGTCGTTGAGCGTAACCAGCAGGCGCGGGGGATTTTCTTTGAGGCGGGCGACCACGCGCTGTTCGTCCTCGCGACTGCTGCCACCCGGGTACCAGTAGTCGTGCGAGCTGGCGCTCTTGATGCCGGCGGCGTACAGGGCCGCTCCCAGGGCCGGAAAGGCCAGCACGGGCTTTCCGGACTGGTTGTTGGCTGCCAGGTAAGCGGCGGTCTCGGCCAGCGCCTCAAGGTCGTCGTCGGCGCCTTCTTCAACCCAGGCCGTAACGGTTGGCGTATCGACCACCGGCGCACGACGCGCGGCGGCTACCTCCATCCATGAGCTTGCACCCAGCAGCAACACCGCTGTTGCCACTATCGCAGCTGTTGCGGCAACCGCCGTACGTCCTGCCGATGGAGCGGGCCACGGGACAGACTTCCAGTCGTCAACAACACGCGCGAGCAGCGCCGTGGCGACCACCATCAGCAAGGGCGCAGCGTTTATCCAGTGCATGAAGTCAGCACGCGGAAAAAACTGCACGTACATCGCCAGCGCCAGGGGTAGCGTGATCGCGAGCGTGCTTGCCTGGGCCTGCCCACGACATCGCCACAGGTAAACGACACCGGCCATCGCGACCATCCACGAGCACCAGGGCGCGGCCTCCCGCAGCTCGAACACCAGCGAAGACAACAGCGACTCGGGCATGAGCACGCCGCTGTTGGCTGACAGCAACCACGCGATCGCGCTTGCCAAGCCAGCGGCCACGGCAGCCGCAGCAGCGAAGAGGCCCGGGGCCGACAGAACAGCCGCCGGCAGTCGCCGCGCGCGCGCCTGCCGACCCAACGCGGCCAGGCCCGCGAGCGTAAGCATGATGGCCAGCGTCCTGCCGCTGGGCAAGGCGTGCCCGAAGTACCAGACCTCGCCGAGGTCGGAACCGAGAAAAAACACCTCGCGCAGCAGCCCGTCAAGACCTATGCGACCCACGAGCGGCAGCACCCACCCCAGCGTGGGCAGCGCGAAGGCCAGCGCCGCCACGGGAAGGGCACGGGCCGCCCTGTCCGCGCGCGGATCGTTGTTGCCTCGAGTCGAGCGCGCGCAGAGCAGCGCCACCAGCGTGCAGGGCAGGCCGTGCACGAGCAGCTCCACGCCGTTCCACGAAAGCGACAGCGCCGAGGCGACCACGGCCAGGCCCAGCAGCGAAGCGGCCACGGCCACCGCGCTGTCCAGCCTGCGTGGGCGAGAACAGCTGCGCGCCAGCGACCACGAGAGCCCCGCCACGGCCAGCGCCCCCGAGTTGGGCTTGACGGCAAAGCAGGCCGCGGCCGCCAGGCCGGCGAGCACTGGCCATATCAACGAGGCCGACCTCGCAGCCGAACCCGGGCCAGCGGGGCGCGCCAGTGCCAGCGCCATCAACAGCCAGGCGAGGGTAGACAACCACGCCGGGTAAGGAACGTTAAAGGACGCGAACTCGCCGGGATAAATCGGTATCCACAGCAGCCACAACAAGGCCGGCAGCAGGGCGATCCATCCACCGGCCACACGCCGCGCGAGCAGGTAGAGTGCAGCGACACTGGC
>DBZX01000066.1:41278-47829 GCA_002311335.1 bacterium UBP10_UBA1149 | reverse complement strand
GCAGGCCGTCAGCCATGCCCACAAGCCGTAAAACCCGGGTGTGTAGCCGGTCTGGAAATCGCTGTAGGGGAGATCCCCCGCAGCGTAACGATCGATCTGCATGAGCAGCAGGCCCTCGTCTTCGAGTTGAAAGCCGAAGTCGCGCAGCGTCAGCAGCCAGGCCAGCGCACCCGCGAATACGAGCCCTGCCTTCAGTATCGAGGCGAGCCCGCTGCCGCGCTGTTCTGTATCAATCTCGCGCACCACTGTCCCTTACCGCAAAAGCTCAGAACGTCGGAGACTGCAACTCCAGGGAGGCCGGGGCCCCGCCACCGTGCAGCGATCGCTCCACCAGCGTTTCAACGTCGCAGGCCGCCGCGTCCCAGGTAAAGCGGGCGGCCCATTCCAGGGCCGCGGTCCCGAGCCGCTGGCGAAGCTGGGTGTCGGTCAGCACCTTGAGCAGGGCCGACTCCATGGCCGCCACGTCGGCGTATTCGTAGAGCAGGCCGGTTTCGCCATCGACCACCGAGTCGCGCAGACCGGGCACGTTGCTGGCGACCGTGGGCGTGCCACAGGCATTGCCCTCGATTACGGTCAGGCCCCAGCCTTCTTTCTCCGAGGAGTTCACGAGCACGTGGGCCTGGCCAAGTAACTCGACCTTGCGCTCGGCCGACACGAAGCCGACAAACTCAACGCAGTCGTCGAGGCCAAGACGGGTAGCCAGTTGCCGGGATTCCTGGAGGGCGCCGCCGTCGCCGATGACCACCAGCCGCGCGTCGGGGATCTGCTTGCGCAGGCCAACCATGGCCTCGAGCATGTTGTCCAGCCGCTTGTACTTCTCTACACGGCCGAGCCAACCGATGAGCGGCGACGCCGAGCTGCTGCCGGCAACCGGCTTGTACAGTCCATGGTCTATGCCGCAAGGGACTATGGCCACCATCTCGTAGGGCAGCCCGCGCTCAACGAGATCGTCCCTTGTGCTCGGTGAGATAGAGACCATGGGCGTGCTGCGGTAGCAGGCCGGTATGAGTTTTTCCGAGAGCCAGGTGACCAGCGCCACGGGAAACGGAGCCTGGGCAAAAGCGGTTGTACCGAACAGGTGCATTACCAGCGCCAGGCAGGGGGCCGGTACCAGCCACGGGCTGAGAAACGGCAGCTTCGACAGCGCATCAATGACCACGTCGACGCTGCCCGCGCGCGCCAACCGGCGGGCCTCCAGCGGCCCCTTGAAATAGAAAGCGTAGCGGTTGGTGAGCCGGCGCACGTGCACGCCGTCTATGGTTTCTTCGCGCGAGCAGCCGGGAAAGGTGGCGGCGAGCAAGGTGACGTGATGCCCCTTGGCCGCCAGGCGCGAAAAGATTTCGAACAGGTAGACCTCGCAGCCTCCCGAAAGGGGATTGCGCGGATCGCGTTCGTTGAGTATCAGCAGGCGGCGGGGCACGTCGCCGCGGCCTCGTTCAGGATGAGCCCGGGCCGTCGACCCGGACCAGCTTGGGTTTCTCGAGTCGGCCCATCAAGTCGGCCAGCTTGAGCCACCACACCACCACCAGCGCCTCGATCGCGATCTTCTTGTTCATCTTGGACGTGCCTTCCCTGCGGTCGGCAAAGATGATGGGCGTTTCGTGCAAGCGGTATCCCAGTCGCCAGGCTCGGTAGTTCATCTCGATCTGGAAACCGTAGCCGTTAGAGCGCACGCCCGGCAGGTCGATAGCCTCGAGCACCTCGCGGCGCCAGCACTTGAATCCGCCGGTGGCGTCCTTGACCGGCAGGCCGCCCAGTACTTTCTGGGCGTACAAGTTGCCGAAGTAGCTCAGCATGAGCCGTCCCATGGGCCAGTTGACCACCGTGATGCCGTCGATGTAGCGCGAACCGAGCACAACGTCGTAGTTCTCGATATGCTTGTAGAACTTTTCCAGGGCGTCGACCGGGTGCGAAAAATCGGCGTCCATCTGCACGATGAGGTCGGCGCCAAGTTCCAGCGCGCGGGCGAAGCCTTCCTTGTAGGCCGGGCCGATACCCTGCTTGCCGGGACGGTGCAGCACGTGAACCCTCGGGTTCTCGGCCACGACGCGGTCAACAAGCTCGCCGGTGCCGTCGGGCGAGTTGTCGTCGATGATCAAGACCTCGTTTTCGGGGTCGACCATGAGAACCGCCGAAATGATCTTGGCGGCGTTGGGTGCCTCGTTGTAAGTCGGTATACAGACTATCTTTTTCATGTCGCTAGCGCCCGGGCGCAGAATCTGACTATCCCATACAGCCTAGCGCATGCAGAACCCACCCGCAGGGATTTTTTTATGAGACCGGGTACCTTTTCCGCTGATGAGACCCGGTCTGGTCAGCGGAGGTGGAGCTGCTCGAAGGGGATGGGGCGGCCAGCGAGGCCGTCCAGCCAGCCGCGCAGTTTGAGCTGCACCCCGCCCTGCTCGCCCGTGGCCAGGCGGCGCAGGTACTGAAAAGGCAGCGTAAGGATTATGGCCGCCGCGAGCAGTACCCGCTGCTGAAAACTGCCGTGGCGCCGCGCATAGAGAACGCTGTTGCGAGCGCTCAGGTAACGCTTGAAGCCCGAGTAGCCGCCACTGCTCGCGCTGCCGCGGTGAACGACCGTGGCCAGCCCGCTGTAGTGCATGCTCCAGCCCAGCTCTCGCGCCCTCGCCGCCCAGTCGACGTCTTCGTGGTAGGCAAAATAGTTTTCGTCGAACAGGCCCACCGCCTCCAAGGCCGCGCGCCTGAACAGCACCGAGCAACCGGGCAGCCACGGCACCTCGCGCTCGCCCTGCCAGCGCGGACCATATTCGCGTCCCTGCCCCACCAGGCGCACCAGGCTCTGCAACCAGTTGACCTCGCCCCAGGCCACCCACAGGCGGCTCGGGTCGTCGGCTGAAAGCACGGCCGGCGCCACGGCCGCGGCCCGCGGGTGACGCTCAAGGCAGGCCAGCAGGAGATCCAGCGCTTCGGGATCGACCACGGTATCGTTGTTGAGCACCCACACGGCCTCGGCCCCGTCGGCCAGCGCGCGTTTCAACCCGATGTTGTTGCCACCCGCGTAGCCCAGGTTCTGATCGTTCTCCAGCAGGGTCACACCGACGAGTTCGTCGCCGCAGGCCTCCGCCAGCCGCGGGCTGGAGCCGTTGTCGACCACTAGGATGTCCAGGCCGCTTACTTCGCGCAGGCTGCGCAGGCAGGCCAGCGTGTCCTGGTGTCCGTTCCAGTCGAGTACTACCGCGGTGACTTTCACTTCTGCCCCCGGCCAGCGGCCAGCGCCCGGGCATAGACAGCGCGTGTGAGACGGGCGGTGTTCGACCAGGTAAAATTCGCGGCGCGCTCAAGGCCGGCCTTCGCCAGCTGTTCGGCCAGCTCATCGTCCTCCAGCAGGCGGCCGATGGCCGCGGCCAACGACGCCGAGTCCTCGTTTTCGACGAGCAGGCCCGCGTCTCCCACCACCTCGGGTATGGAACTGTTGGCAAAGCCGACCACCGGGCAGCCGGCGGCCATGGCCTCGAGAAAGGTGAGCCCGAAACCCTCGTAAGAAGATGGCGAAACCATGCAGCGCAGGCTGCCGAGAAACAGCGGAATCTCTTCGTCGTCCAAGGGCCCGAGGTAGCGAACCCCGGGCAGGTCGCGGTCAAGAAACGCCGGCCGGTAGCCCGGCCGCAAGCGTCCGGCGACCAGCAACTGCCAGTCACTGCCGGCCGACAGGCTGCTGAAAGCATCAACCAGCAGGTCGAGATTCTTGCGCGGTTGCACCGTGCCCAGGTAGCCGATAACCCGGGGTCCTATGCCCTGCTCGCGTCGCCAGGCCTCGATCTCGTCGTCGCCGGGTCGCACTCCGGCCGCAGGCGCACCCAGCGGCACCACCTCCACCTTGTCGCTCACGGCTGGGTAGTGGCTGGCAAGATCCCGGGCCGTGCTCTGCGAATCGGTGAGCACCACCTGGGCGAGGCTTATGCTGCGCGGGGTCTCCAGGGCCAGGTGCAGGCGCTGGGCCAGGGCGAAGCTCTCGGGATAGACCAGGTGGGCTACGTCGTGCACCGTCACCACGCCCGGGCGCCCCAGAAGGCCCGGCAACACGCCCTTGGTACCGTGAAAAAGCTCGGCCGGGTGCCCGAGCAGGGCGCGGCGCAGCCACAGGTGATCCCACAGCGGCTGCTCCCAGGCACTGCGCAGGCGAACCCTGACGGTCTCAACACGGCCGCCGAAGGCGTCCGGGTGGTCAGTAAAAACGGTGTACTCGTCGGCGGGAAACTCTTTTGCCAGGGCGCCGGCCAGCTCGACCGCGTAAGTGGCCGGGCCGCCCAGGGTGCCCGCCACAGCTGACAGGGCTACATTCACCGCAACGGCTCCTGCTGCTCCCCGCCGCCGCCAGCAAGCCTGCCCGCGTCGGGAACCCCCGCGGCCTCGAACACAAAATCAGGCGGGCGGCCGGTTTCCCCGCCCATTCCTGCGGCGGCGCCCCTGCCCATGGCCACCAGCACGCTTATCCTGCCCCTGAACAGGTAGCCCAGCATGCTCAGGCCCAGCATGGCAAAGTAGCCGGGCACGAACAGCAGCTTCTCGAGCAGGTCCAGCCGGCGCGAGCCCAGCTGCCACAGGTTGCGAGCCTTGAGATAGGCCGCCAGTCCCGTCATGCCGCCGCCAAAGCCGCGCCAGCCGGTGTGCGCGATCTCGGCCCCGGGCTCCACCCTCGGCGGCATTCCAACCCGCCGGGCACGCAGGCAGTAGTCCACTTCTTCGTAGTACGCGAAGTAAGCCTCCTCGAAACCGCCCACGCGGTTGTAGAGATCGCGGCTGATGAGCATGGCACAACCCAGCACACCGCCGACCTCGTAGCTGGTCTGTCGCGGTCGTCGCGGCCTGAGCAGGCTGCGTGGCAACCAGGCCACGGTGGCCCAGTAACGCTCGCCTATCGACGCGCTGTGGGCGCCCGGCCAGTCGCGCGCTATCCTCGGGCCCACCGGCCCGCAGTGGGGATTTCGACGGGCGCAGGCCACCAGCGAGCTTATGGCCGTGGGCGTGGGCAACGTGTCGCCGTTGAGCACGAGCACGTAGCGGCAACCGTCGCCGAACAGTGTCTTGAGCGCGGCGTTGTTTCCGCCGGCGTAGCCCAGGTTCTCGTCGTTGAGCAACAACCGGGCCTCAAAGCGCCCGGCCATGCCCGCCTCAAGCTCGCGTCTATCCGCGGCTTGAGAAGCGTTGTCGACCACCATGACCCGCAGGTTTCCGTAATCGCTGCCGGTGACGGCCAGCAGGCAGCGCAGGGTGGCCCGTGCGCTGTTGAAATTGAGTATGACCACGCCCACCAGTGCTTCGTCGTCCGCAGTGCTCTCGAGGGCGGCGGGCTCTCCGACGGCGGTTACTTCGACGGCTGTCTGTTCGGCTGTTGTTTCTTCGCCCGAAAGTGGCCCGACCCAGCAGCGGCCGAGTTCCCGGTCGCCGAAGCGCCCCGCTATCAGTTTGGAAGCCGCCTCGCCCAGGCTGCGACGGTGACCCGCGGTTGACGCCAACGAGCTTATGGCCGCGGCCAGCGCACCGGCCTCGGCTTCGCACAGGACCAGGTCGCGACCGTCGGTAAACACCTCGCGCACGGCTTCACAGTCGGCCGTTATCACGGCACGGCCCACGGCCGCCCCCTGGTAGACCTTGTTGGGTATAACCATGCGCGATTTCACCGAGTCGCCGAACACGCCCAGCACGATGTCGGCCTTCTCGATGAGCGCGGGCAGCTGTTCGTAATCCACCCAGTCCTCGAACTCGGCGACCGCGCCGCTCTGCCTGACCCTCTGCTCAAACTCCTCCCGTGCTTCGCCCGTGCCCACGAACACGAAGGACAGATCGTCGCGGTCGGCCAGCTGCTCGACGGCACCGGCGATCACGTCGGTGCCGTGCAGCGGCAGGTACTGCCCGAACCACAGCACCCGCAAGCGTCCGACTTCGTCGGGCTGCTCGGCTTCGTCGGGCTGCTCAGCCTCGTCAGGCCGCTCAGTGACGATGGAATCGGCGTCATCGCCGAACACCGCAGCGTCGGCACCAAGATAGCAGACCACCACACGTTCTTCGGCCACACCCAGCACGTCGACAAAATAGCGCCGGTGGGCCAGGGTGTCGACGATCACCACGTCGGCGGCCCGGCAGCTGAGCCTGTCGAGCAACCGCAGCGCGCGCGCCGCCATGCCCCCCCTTGAGTAGACACCACGGTCGTCAACGAGGGTCTCGGTGAGCGAGACCAGCGGCGCAAAAATCACCCTCGGGCCTTGACGCAGACTCACCAGGCGCAGCAGCAACACGTCGAGCTGGCCGTTGAACCCCACTACGGCCACCGGCGTGCCGCCGCTTGTCCACCAACGACGGGTCAGCTTAACGGCAGCCGAGAGCCACCCCACCAGGCCCCTGAGCAGGCCAAGCGGCCCGAAGTACGCGGCGCCCTTGTCGCGGGTGCGCTCCCATAGTGGCTCGTGGATTTCGACCAGCTCAAAGCCGGCCGCTGCTATGGCCCTCGCGTAAATGCGATTGGCGCTGTGACGGCGATTGTAGGTGCCAAAGAGGCAAGCCCTCATCTACCCGCCCGCTGCTCTTTC
>DBZX01000066.1:33790-41191 GCA_002311335.1 bacterium UBP10_UBA1149 | reverse complement strand
CATTCTCCGTCTCGCCGAGCTCGAGCCGGCGCACCCTGAGCAGGGTGTCCTCTATCAATCGACGACTCGAACCTATCAGGTCGGCCACCATGCCTATGAGCACGGTCTGGAAACCGGCGAGCAACAGGACCGCTACCAGTATCAGCGATTGAATGTGCCCCTCTCCACCCGTGGTGAAGTAGTAGTAGAGAAAGCGCGCGCCTATGGCCGAACCCGCAAGGAGCAGGGCCAGGCCTATGGCCGAAAAAAACCTCAGCGGTTCGTACAGTGCGTAGATGCGCACGATGGTCGACAGGCTCTTGGTCAGGTAGGTAAAGGTGCGTGTAAAGAGCCGTGAAGGTCGCAGGTCGGGGTTGACCCCCACGGCCACGTGGGCAACCGAGAGCTGCTTTTTGCCCGCCTGGATTATGGTCTCCAGGGTATAGGTGAAGTCCGAAACCACGTTCATGCGCAGCGCCGCTTCGCGCGAAAAAGCGCGAAAACCGCTGGTCACGTCGGGTACGTTGGTGCCCGACACGCCGCGGACTATTGCCGACCCGATCGCCTGCAGCAGCTTCTTGATCGGCGAGAAATGGGCCAGGGTCGAGGGCGCGCGGTCGCCCACCACCATGTCGGCCTCGCCCCTGAGAATAGGATCGACCAACTGCTGTATGCAGGCGGCGTCGTACTGGTTGTCAGCGTCGGTGTTGACGATTATATCGGCGCCCAGCCGCAGCGCTTTGTCGAGCCCGGTCGAAAAAGCCCGCGCCAGGCCCTGGTTTACCGGCACCCTGACCACGTGGTCAACACCCAGCTCGGCGGCCACCTCGGCCGTGCGATCGGTGCTGCCGTCGTCTACAACGAGAAACTCCACCTCGTCTACGCCGCGCAACGCCCGCGGCAGTTCGGCCACGGTGGTTGGCAGCCATTGCTCCTCGTTGTAGCAGGGTATCTGTATGACCAGTTTCACTGGAGTTCCGTTGGGTGGGCCCCCCGATCGAGGGGGCGATATAGCTGGGCCGCAACGCGATTCTACCACGGTACCGCTGTGCGCGCAGGCGCGTATTTGGCCGCTGAACGGGCACAGAGATCGCCCGTTACCCCCCCAACCGGGTAAAAAACAACGGGATAATCGAATGAACCGGCTTTTGGCCTTGACAACCGGCCTGTCAAGTTACTATAAACGTCGCAACTGGAACCTTACGACCGCTGCAGGGAAATCTAGTCACGTGACCGCCGCCCCAGGGTGATCGCTTGGAGCTGCTTTTGCTCCACGACTTTGCAGTCTTAGGCAGGCGGATCGTTTCCATAGGAGGAAAAGAAGCAATGAAGAAATTTTCTATGTTCCTGGCGGCCGTTGCTCTGGTCGCATTTACTGCAGGTGTTTCCAACGCGGAAGATTGCCTGTTTGACAGCCCGAAGAAGGCCAAGGGAATCAAAGCGTCCATGGTTCGTGCGGTTGCGTCCTGCGTAGGTAGCATTACCTACCCGGGCACCAACACCTCCACGAGCACTG
The DNA here is from genome assembly GCA_002311335.1 of bacterium UBP10_UBA1149. Classification (GTDB taxonomy): domain Bacteria; phylum Desulfobacterota; class Binatia; order UBA1149; family UBA1149; genus UBA1149. The sequence goes on along the minus strand of DBZX01000066.1, from coordinate 39,696 downwards.
GTGGTACGCCTGGTTGCACCCCGCCTTTCTACTACTCGCCTTACTCGTACGGACCCAAGGGTTCGTGCAGCTACCAGAACAAGGGTAAGACCGAAATTCCCTGCAGTGATGGAGTAGAGGCCGAGTGCTACAACCTGACCCAACAGGTCAAGTGTGGTGGCATCATGGACATCGACGGCGTTACGCCGATTGATGGCCCTGCAGCCACTGGTTGGAGCCTGCAGTCTGTTACCCGTCCTACGGTTAACGACATAACGGCCGGAGTCGCGATCACCATCTTCGACTTCCCCGTGCAGAGCGTATTCCCTTGCGTAAAGGGTTGCGGCAAAGGCAAGCTCAAGTTCAAAGGCAACACGAACGATCTGCTGGCCGGCCTGGGCCTGCCCCCCTTGGGTGTATGCTCGAGCCTCGCACCGCAGACCATCGTGATATCTGACCCTGACGGCAACCAGTTTGCTGTAATGGGCGGCGGCGGAACCGGCAGCTGATAATTCCGGCGATTTCGCCGGCCTGACCAACAAGACTGCAAAGTCTACGGGCGGCACCCCTTTCGGGGGGTGCCGCTTTTTTTTGTGCTCGCGGCGTGGGGCTCCCCGGGATCAGTTGTCGCCAGCGGGGCAGGGCGCCTATTGCGTTCACCGACCACGGCGGGCAGCATTTCGGCGGGACACGGGCCGCAGTGTCCCGGCAAGCGCGTGAACCCCTCGGATCTGTTCAGACTATTGCTGGCACCGGTGTCGCTGTACCTGCTGCTGTACGGACCGGGCCAGGCCATGCGCTCAACGCGCGGTACCGCCCTGCCCCCTGCATTCGGCCGCATGGCGCTGAGCGTGGCGTGGACCAGCGCCGTGGGGCTGCTGCTCGTTGCCGCGGGGTCTTACTCCCTGCCCACCCTGCTGCTGGTCAACGCCGGCACCTGCCTGTTTGGCTACGTGTCCAGGGGGCTGCGCCAACGCGACCCCGCTGGCGGCAGGACGAGAGCCGGTGCGGGCCCGCTGGTAGCCCTGCTCGTACTCTGCCTCTACTGGCCCGCCTGGCAGACACAGCTGGCCTCCTGGGATTCGAGCGTATACATGGCAGCGGGCAACCACCTGGCCCTGTCAGGCACGCTGGAGAAAGACGACCCCGTGGCCACCGGCCTCAACACGTTTACCCGGCGCAGGGCCTTCAGCTCTGTATGGCCGGGAGCAGCATGGAAACCGCCCTTCTCGCGCTTGCCTCACTCCATGATTCACATGAGTCACAGCGACAGCGTGGCGCACCCGGCCCATCACCCCCTGCCAATGCTATGGGCTGCAATTTCCAGCGAGGTGGCCGGCCCCCCGCGCTCCGGCGCTTTCTCCGGGCTCATGCTTTCGCTCGCCGCCTGGGCACTGTGGATCTTCCTGCGCCGACGGGTACCCGCCGTGACGGCCACACTCGGCGTGCTCGGCCTGGCGTGCTCGGCCAGCTGGTACTACGCCGGGCACGTGGCCCTGCCGGCACCGCTCGCCTGTTTTTTTGCCTGGGCGGGAATCGCCCTGCTCGACGGCTGGGAAGAAGAAGGCAGCAGCAACGACGCCGGCCTGGCGGGGGTGATGCTGGGCATGGCCGCGGTGGCCCGCGTTGAGTTCGCGCTCTTCGTGCTGGTGTCACTGCTGGCCCGGGCCCTGTTGCGCCGCCACGGACTGGGCTGCCGACCCCTGCCTCCACGTTTTGCGGTCGGCCTGGGTGCGGCCTTCGCCCTGTTGGCAACCGAGCTGCTGCTGCTTCCGGCTGCCTGGACCGCCCCCCTAGACCTGGCGTTCACCTGGATGAAGATCGGCGTGGTCTTTGCCGCGCTGGAGCAACCGGTGGCCGCCGGGGTGGTCGGCGTGGCGCTGTGCGCGCTGTGCGTGGTCGGGGCCAGACGCCTGGGCCTGGCCAGGTTCTGCGCTACCGCCACGTTGACGGCGCTGCTCGCCGGCTTTGCCTGGGCGGGCAGGGCCGATGCCTTCAAACACATGCCCGGTTGGACGGTTGACTGGCTGGGATGGCCGCTGCTGTTGCTGGCTCCGCTGGGCTTGCGACTGGCGTGGCGAGAGCGGATGCGCCACACGGGCAACGGCTTCTTCCTGGTCTTCGGCGGCCTTACGGCCCTACTGCTGTTCTACGACCCGCACGTGAGCACCATCATGCCCTGGGCCTCCAGGCGCATGGTTCCGCTGCTGGCGCCCATGCTGGTGGTGCTGGCCACGCTGGCGGTGTCGCGCATGGTGACCGAAAGCACGACAGCACGCGGCAGGCTGGCCGGCGTGGCTGCCGGCGTCGCGCTTGCCGTGGGACTGCTGCTGCCCGCCCAGCCCATGTGGGGTCGGCAGCCCTGGGCAAACACCTGGAAGCAACTGCGCGACTTCGCGGCTCTGCTTCCCGACGACGCCACCCTGCTGGTCGACTCCCGGCTCGACTACCTCGGCATGTCTGCCCCGCTTTGGCTCACCTGGCAGCGCGAGGTTCTGCCCGTGCAGGCCCACAACCGCAGGGGAGCCAACCGGGTGGCTGGCCTGGTGCGACTGCTCGAAAAACGCGGGCCGGTGTACCTGGCACTGCCGGCCAAGCGCGCCCAGGACCGTCACATCATTTTTACGCAACAGGAACACGTGGCCGACTTTACCTTTGAGCTGCTTCTGCCTCAGACCAGCGAGTCAGCTCCGCCTGAACACTTTCGCGTGTATCCGACGACTGTTTCGTTACTGCGCCTGGAGGCCGTCTATTTCAAAGCAAGACCGCCGGCCGCTGACCGCCCCGGCAGCGACTGAAGCGGCGGCGACAATCACTGCGGCCAGGCCAGGCCAGGACAGTCCTTAACAACGGCGAGCACCGCGCGATCGGTCGCGGCCCTGTCGGCAGCGGTGTTACCGGCGGCCTTGCCCGCGGCCCTCTCAAGGAAATGCCCCGCGCGGTGCAGCGCTCCCCCGGCACAGGCCAGCCTCGCGCGGGCAAGCAGGGCCGGCTGGTAGTCGGGCCAGCGCTTGAGTAGATGCTCAAGCCTCAGTTGAGCCAGGCCTCGACGGCCACGGTCAGCCGCCACCACGGCAAGGTTATAATGCGCCCTGGGTGAGTTGGGCTGAACAGCCACGGTTGAGCGCCACAAGGCCGCCTGGCTGCGCCAATCCTGCTGCCTGTGCAAAGTGACCCCCGCCAGCACAAAGACGCAGCAGAGCAGCAGCAGGGCCGCGATACGACCCACCGGTGGCCATGCCCGCGGCCGTGGCTGCCGCTGCGACAACTGTTGCAACAACAGGCCCATGCCCAGGGCAAGCGGCGGCAGCAACAGCAGCGAGTGGCGGTCGGCGCCCGGCTCGTTGACTCCGGCAACGAAAACAAGTGCCACGCCTGCAGCCGCGGTCCAGCTTACAACGAAGGCTGCCTGCCTGCGCTCGATGTCGCCCTTTCTGCTACGCCAGGCCAGGACCACGGAGGCGGCCAACGCCGCGAGCAGAACCAGTCCGAGGCCCGCACGCAACCAGGCAGCCGCACCCATCCCGACGCAGGGTTGCCACAGCGCCGGGTAGTCGACGGACAGATCAAGGGGAACCAGTAGCCCTGCCGCGTAGTGCAGCGCCAGGGTACCGCCCACACAAAACGAATAGGACGACGCCGGCAACAATACGCCGGCGGTGGCGGGCAACACGCCCACGCCTCCATAAGCCACCATCAGGGTCGACGACGCGACAGCCACCATCACGATCCAGACCAGGGCGCCTCGACGCAACGGGCCCAGGCCTGATGCCCACATCAACAACAGCAGCGGCGCGACCAGTAGACCGGTTTCTTTTGAAGCGGTGGCCGCCAGTGCCGCCAGCAAGGCGAGCGCGCCCGCCCTCATCCCGCCGTTTCCTGCGGCCTGCCCTGGCTTGTCCTGCCCTGGGTCAGCCGAGCTCCAGGCCAGCAGGGCCAACAGCGTAAAAAGCGTAGCCAACAGGTCGCGGGCACCCGAAACGTAGGCCACCGACTCCACCCACAGCGGGTGGGCCAGGCAGGCCACGCAACACAGGAGGGCCAGCAGGCTGTTGGCCCCCAGCCTCCGGCACAGGCACCACAGCGTCGCCGCCACGCCACCAAAAAGCAGCAGGTTGCCCAGGTGGTACACCGAGGCCGCCAGATCCTGCCGGCCCAGCAGTCCGGCAAGCCGGAACTCTGACAACCAGACCAGGTGCCTCAGTGGGCGATAGGGCAACAGCCCTCCACTGCCGGCGGGTCCGTTCTCGCCCAGCAACGAAAGGTCGTCAAACAGCAAATCAAAAGCGATGGCGGGTAGATAGAGCGCTATCGCCGCCAGCCCGACAGCAGCCGTCAGGCGCAGGCCCGTGTTCGCCGACCTGCCCGGCTGGCGCCATAAGTCAGAGGCCCTCGCACGTGCCGCCATGTTGAGATGATAGCCGCCTCGCGCGACCCCGCGAAGTGCCACCCGTCACCAGCACAAGACCGTGGTGTCGGGGCCGCGCTTTACTTGCGCCCCAGCGTGGCCTGTGCAATTAAAAGAAACGCGGAGTCTCCGCATCAACAGACAACCTGGAGGTCCCAGAAAGATGAAAGCACCCATACAAGCGGCGATGATAGTTACCTTGGCCCTGGCCTTCACTGCCTGTGCCGGCATGCAGAGCTCCTCGAGCAAGGCCCGCAACCAGGGCGATGTGGCCGAGGCCGTGGCCCGCGCCGAGGCCGCCGCCGCCGCCGCCGAAGATGCAGCCCGTAAGGCCGAGACCGCTGCCGAAAAGTCCGAGGTTATTTTCCACACCGGCATGCAGAAGTAAGGGTCGAAAACCGGCGGGCCCTGCCTTCAGTCGATAACGACCACGGTCTTGAGCGCCTCGTCAGTGCGCGCTGCCATGGCCAGCGCCTCGGCTGTCTTCTCCAACGGAAACCTGTGGGTGACAAGGTCGTCGGCCGACACCACGCCCGAGCGAATGTATTCCAACGCCGCGCGTGTATCGGCGGGTCCGCAGGAGTAGCTGGGCACGATCGAGATCTCGTCAAAGTAGAGCCGTGACGGATCGATCTCCAGTGTGTCGCCCGGCTTCGAGCAGGTAAAGAACACGACCGTTGACGCCGGGCCGGCCGCGTCGAGCCCGTCGTTCATCGCCTGCAGGCTGCCCGGCCCCACTATGACCACATCGGCCCCGGCGCCGGCCGTGGCCTTCTCCACGCCCTCGCGCAGCGTGCCCTCGCGCACGTCGACCACGCCGTCGGCGCCCAGGCGGCGAGCACGTTCGAGACGCGCGGGCACCATGTCGGCCACGACCACAGACGCGCCCAATTGCTTAGCCAATAGCAGGTGCAACACGCCCATTATCCCGGCACCGATTACAGCCACCGTGTCGCCCGGGGCAACGGCTCCACGGGTAAGCGACTTCACCACGCAGGCCACCGGCTCCACGAGGCTGGCCGACACGAAGTCTATTCCCTCGGGCAACAGCAGCGTGTCGTTGACAGCGTTGGGAGCCGCGGCCACAAAGTACTCGGCCAGGCCGCCGGGGCTGAGGCCGTTCTGCCGCCAGGTCGGGCAGTGCACCGGCGCGCCACGCCGGCACTGTCGGCAACTGCCGCAAGGCGCGTGGTGATGCACGAACACGCGATCGCCGATCTCGAGCTGCTCAACTCCCTCGCCCAGGGCAGCCACTTCGCCGGCCGGCTCGTGTCCGAAGACCAGCGGGGCCTTGCGGCGCATGTACCAGGACATGATGTCGCCCGTGCAGATGCCGCAGGCGCGAGTACGAACGAGTATCTCGCCCGGACCCGGCTCGGGTACCGGCTGGTCCTCTATGCGAACGTCGTCGCCATCGTAGTAGCGGGCTACTTTCACGCGGGCCCCTTCACGACGGCCCTGGCCCGTGCGGAAGAACAGCGCACTTGACCTGTTGACCCGCGCCCAGGTTTTCGAACAC
>DBZX01000066.1:31086-33734 GCA_002311335.1 bacterium UBP10_UBA1149 | reverse complement strand
GCTCGTCCAGCGACGCAGTTGAAGTTATGAACGGCGACCAGTCCACCGAGGGATCGCCCAGCAGCCCGGCAGCCACCTCGACGTCGGCCGGGCAGAAATGAAAAGGGCTCGCGATAGCCACGCCGTCGTAGTGCAAGCGGTAGCTGTCGAGCGACACCCGCGAACCGGTCGGGCAACCACCGAACAACACCACGCTGCCGCCGCGGGCCGCCAGTTGCGGAGCCTGCTCCCAGACCTCGATGCTGCCCGTGCACTCCACCACCAGGTCGGCCCCCCTGCCCCCCGTGAGCTGGTCAAGCGAAGCCTCGAGGTCGTCGTCCTCGCCCAGCACGGCGTCGGCGCCCAGCCTGCGGGCCACCTCGAGCCTGAACGGCCTTCGCCCGGCTACCACCACCCGGCCGGCACCCGCCCGCTTGAGCGCCACCAGCCACAGCAACGCAATGGGGCCGGCCCCGAGCAACAGGACCGTGGCCGACTCGTCGCGATCACGAAGCGGCACGCCCGACATGCCGTGGCACACCGTCGACAGCGGCTCGAGCAGGGCGGCGTGTTCAAAGGGCAGGTGATCGGGACGATGGTAAACGTTGCTGCGCAACACCCTCTCGGTAATGAGCAGGTACTGCGAGTAAGCGCCCAGGATCATCTCGTCCATCAGGCTCTCGCAGAGGTTCTGCTGGCCGCGTCGGCAGTAGCGACAGTTGTTGCAGGGGCCGGTGTTGGCCGACATCAGCTCGTCGTCCAGCGCGAAGCCTTCCACTGCAGCGCCGACCTGGACCACACGGCCGGCAAACTCGTGGCCGAAGGGCGTCGGACAGGGCATCTTGGGGTGGCCGCGACGCCAGGCCTTCAGGTCGGTGCCGCAGGTGAGCGCCGCGCGCACCTCGAGCACGATGTCGCCTGGACCGGGCCTGGGGTCGGGCGCGTCGTCTTCAACGACGATGAGCCCGGGTTCCTGCAGCACGCAGCGCTTCACGGCTGCGAGTTGCCGCGGGCATACGGGCCGGCGGACACCAGCCCGGCGGACACTAGCCCCGCGAACACGGCTTTCAGAGCCCGCCCAGCCAGTTCTCGATAGCGTCGAGCCCCTTGCTGAGCTGCTCCATCGAGGTGGCGTACGATACGCGAAAGTGATCCGAAGAGCCGAAGTCGTTGCCACCGACCACACCCACCGAAGCGCCGTCGAGCATCGCCAGCGCGAAGTCATCACCGTTGTCCACGTCCGCTCGTTGGAACGCATCGCGCGCGTTCACAAAAACGTAGAACGCGCCGCCTGGCGGGGACACCGACAGGCCATCGATGGCGTTGAAGCGCTCGCAAACGTAGCTACGTCGGCGGCCAAACTCTTCTATCATCGGCGCCAGCGCTGACTGGGGGCCGGTGAGTGCCTCCACGGCCGCGGCCTGGGCAATAGAGCTGGGGTTCGAAGTCATCTGCCCCTGCAGCGTGAGCATGGCCTTGATGACATTTGCCGGGGCAGCGCAGTAGCCCACCCTCCAGCCTGTCATGGCGTAGGTCTTCGACACCGAGTTGGCCACCACCGTGCGCTCCCTGAGCGACGGGAACATCGTGAGCAGGTGCGGCGGGCGGCCGCCATCGTAGCGTACGAACTCGTAGACGTCATCGCACAACACCACGCAGTCGTGGCGTTCGAGCACCGCCCCCAGCTCGCGCAGGCCGGCTTCGTCGTAGCAGGCGCCGGTGGGGTTGGACGGGCTGTTGAGTATGACCATGCGCGTTGCCGGGGTCAGCGCGGCCTCGAGCTCGGCCGCAGACAGCAGGAATCCGTTTTTCTCTGAAGCCGGCAACACACGCGGTACGCCACCCGACAACGCCACCATGTCGGGATAACTCACCCAGTAAGGCCCGGGTATCACCACCTCGTCGCCATCGGACAACAACGCCTGCATGGCGTTGTACAGCGTGTGCTTGCCCCCGCAACTGGCCATGACCTCGGCCTGGGAGTAGTCGAGCGCGTTATCACGCGCCAGCTTGACCGTAATCGCATGCCGCATCTCGGAAGTTCCACCCACCGGGGTGTACTTGAACTCACCGTTGCGAATGGACTGGTGGGCCGCCTCGCAAACGTTGTCCCAGGTTGGAAAATCGGGCTCACCGGCGGCAAAGCCGACAACGTCGCGGCCCGAGGCCTTCAGCTCTATCACGCGCGAGTTCATCGCCATGGTCGACGACGGTTTTACCTTCTGCAGGCGGTCAGAAAGTTTCAAGCCCTGTCTCTCATTTTGAAAATTTATCGTTGAGCGCGCGCAGGACACATGGCGGAACCTGCGCCGACACGTCGCCACCGAGAGTGGCTACCTCGCGTATGAGACTGGAACTTGTGTAGAAATGCGCTTCGTCGGCCATGAGAAATACCGTCTGCACATCAGCGCAGAGGTGACGGTTCATCAACGCCATCTGGAACTCGTAGTCAAAATCGGCCACCGCCCTCAGCCCACGTATCACCGCCCCCGCGCCGTTGTCGCGCGCGTAGTCGACCAGCAGTCCGTGAAACGAATCCACCGACACGCGATCACCGTACTGGCTCGTAGCCTCGGCTATCATCGCCTCGCGATCTTCGCGGGTAAACAAGCCCCCGGGCTTGTCCTTGTTGTAGGCCACCGTGATGCGCAGGTGGTCAAACAGGGCCA
>DBZX01000066.1:14954-30968 GCA_002311335.1 bacterium UBP10_UBA1149 | reverse complement strand
GCAGTGTCGCCGTAATCGTCTCTTCTTACCAGCAGCAGGCTACCAGTCGAGTCGGGGAGTCCGGCCTGGCGGTCAGTTTCAACGCTCACCCAGCCGCTCGGCCCCAACAGCTCCAAGCCACCCAGCGTCTCAAGGGTTTCCAGTGCCAGCGGGCCCGCGTATGGCGGATCAACAAAAACACCGTCAAAAACCCGTCCCTCGCGCGCGAGCCTGCCGAGCGTAGCAGCCACCTCTGCGCGCAGCACTTCCGCTTGCAAGCCATCTGCCTGCGTACCATCTGCCCGCAAGCCACAGCGCTCGAAGTTGGCCTCTATCACGCCCACCGCGCCGTGATCGCGCTCCACGCTCAACAACTCGGCCGCCCCGCGACTCAAGGCCTCCAGGCCCAGCGCGCCGCTCCCCGCAAACAGGTCGAGCAAGCTGGCCCCCTCCAACTCGTAGCGCACCAGCAAGCGGTTGAACAGGGCCTCGCGCACCCGGTCAGCCGTGGGCCGAGTGCCCTTGCCCGGCACGGCTGCCAACCTGCGTCCCTTGAACTTTCCGCCAACAATACGCATCGGCGAACGGACTTATAGCGCAGCCCTCCACGGCGGGCAAAAAAGGGCAGCGCTCTCCTTTCTCGCGAAGGGGAGGCAGCCCGAGGCATCCGGACCGGGAGGCTGCCCGGCCACGCCGCCTCCCACCCCACCGGCAACCTCCCTGCTTTACACCAGTGGGGCGCTGAAGTAACTTGCGCGCCGTGAACGCCGCCGTTATACCCGTGCGATCCACCACCGGGGCCAAGCAGAGACTGGGCCAACGGCTGGACCCGTCGCGCCGCGAAGCCCTCGCCCTGGCCATGCTCGACGACATGCTGGCGGCGCTGGTCGGCTCACGCGCACTCGACCTGCCAGCCGTGGTGAGCAGCGACCCCGTGCTGCTTGAGCGGGCGAGGTCGCGGGGCGTCCTCGCGCTGGACGAACGCCAGTCCCAGGGCCGAGCCCTGGGACTCAACGGCGCGGTGGCCTGGGCCGCCGAACAACTCGAGCAGCGCGGGGCCACCCGGCTGCTGGCTATTCCCGGCGACGTACCGCTGCTGCGGTCCAGTGAAATCGACGAACTGTTTGAGATCGATTCCCCGCGCCGGTCGGTGCTGCTGGTGCGATCGGGGTCACCCGGCGGCACCAACGGCCTGCTGCTCAGCCCACCCACGGTCATGCAACCGCGCTTCGAGGGCGAGAGCCTGGCCGCGCACGTGAACGCCTGCGAACAGGAACGGCTACCCTGCACCGTACTTGATCTCGCCGGTTTTGCGCTGGACCTCGATCGACCCGAAGACATCGAAACCCTGCTCGACGCTGCCCAGGACCTGCAAACCACTCGCCTTCTCAGGCACTGGTTCGCGGGTGACCTGCGCAACAGCACGGCGGCGTGAGCAGGGGTGATCGCCGATAGAAAAACCCCGCCGGCTACCACAGACAGCCGTGGTGGTGTCGCGGTACTCCTGGTGTCGGGCTTTCTCGGGTCGGGCAAAACCACGCTCGTGCGCCACCTGCTCGACGACGCCATCGCCAACGGGGTGAAGGTCGCCATCGTCACCAACGAATTCGGCGAGCTCGGACTCGATGCCGCCCTCATCGGCGAGGGCGGGCAGGCCACGGTTGAGCTGGAGGGTGGCTGCGTGTGCTGCCAGCTCTCCGACGAACTGCTCGATACCTTGCAGGAGCTGCGCGAGAGCGTCGACCCGGATCGCATCATCATCGAGACCTCGGGCGTCGCCCTGCCCTACGATACCCTGGTGCAGCTGTGGCGCGAGCCCGTAAACTCCTGGCTGGCTGACGACGCCGCCCTGGTGGTGGTCGACGCCCTGCAGGTGTACGAGCAGCGCGACCTCGAGGGCACCTTTGAGCAGCAGGTGAGCTCGGCCGACCTGCTGCTGCTCAACAAGATAGACCTCGTACCCGAATCGGCGCTTCCGGCCATCGAAGCCCGGCTGCGGGCCATGGAGCCCGACGCTCCCCTGCTTCACGCGAGCCACTGCCAGGTGGATCCGTCAGTGCTTTTCACGCCGCGACCGTCGCAACTGGGCGACGAACAGCAGACGCGCGAGCAGCGACGCGCACCGGCCGAGCGCGGGGCGCACGACGAACACGACCACGAGCAGTTCGCGAGCGAAGTCATCAGCGTGGCCGATGACAGCGACCTCGAACAGCTCGAGGCCGAGCTGCTCAAAACCTCGCCGCTGCGGGTCAAGGGATTCGTGCGTGTTGGCGGGCGCGTGAAGTTGCTGCAGGGCGTGGGCAGCCGGCTCGATGTGTCCGACGCGGCCGACGGCGTGGACGACAAGCTCGTGGGCCGCGTGGTGATTATACGTCGCGCCAGCGATCAGTCGCGCGATTCGTAGTCGAACACGAGGCCCTCTTCACCCGGGCTGACTTCGCCGACGCTGACGCGCACCTGCCCGCCGTGGGCAAGCCGCCCGAAGAGTATCTCGTCGCTGAGCACGCTGCTTATTTCTTTCTCGACCAGGCGTCTGAGTGGGCGCGCACCGAAGGCGGGGTCGTATCCCTTACGCGCCAGCCATGACAGGGCCGAGGCCTCGATCACCAGCGACACGTTGCGGCTCTTGAGCCTCGCCTCCAGCTCGCTGCCGATTTTTTCGACTACCTGCTCGGCGACCTCGATCGGCAGCGGGTTGAACGGTACTATTGCGCTCAGGCGGTTGCGGAACTCGGGGCTGAACAGCTTCTCTATGGCCTTCATCGAACGCCCGGCACCGTCGGCCGTCTGCTCAAAACCAATAGCGTTGGCCTCGGCGTCGCGCGCACCGCTGTTGGTGGTCATGATCAGAACCACATGGCGAAAATCACTCTTGCGTCCGTTGTTGTCGGTCAGCGTCGCGTAGTCCATGACCTGCAGGAGAATATTGAAGACATCCTCGTGGGCCTTTTCTATTTCGTCGAACAAGACCACCGCGTGGGGATTGCGATGCACGGCATCGGTGAGCTGCCCGCCCTGGTCGTAGCCTACATAGCCCGGGGGCGCACCGATGAGCCTGGAGACGGTGTGCTTCTCCATGTACTCGCTCATGTCAAAACGCAGAAACTCCACGCCCATCGACGAAGCCAGCTGGCGGGCCAGCTCGGTCTTGCCCACCCCCGTGGGACCGGCAAAAAGAAAACTACCCACGGGCTTGTCGGGCTCGGCCAACCCCGAGCGCGACAGGCGAATGGCGCTCACCACCTTGTCGACGGCCTCGTCCTGGCCGTAGACCATCAGGCGTAAGTCGCGATCAAGGGTTTCGAGTCGACGTCGGTCGTGCACGTGCACGGTGCGCGTGGGCACACGGGCCATCCTCGAGACGACTTTCTCCACGTCGCGCACGGTCACTCTTCTCACGCCGCCCTGCCCGCGCTCGCGCAGCTTGACGTCGGCACCCGACTCGTCGAGCACGTCAATAGCCTTGTCGGGCAGCAAGCGGTCGGTGACATAACGGGCCGACAGTTCCACCGATGACTTGATGGCCCGCGGCGTGTACTCTACGCCGTGAAACTCCTCGTAGCGCTGCTTGAGGCCAGACAGTATCTCCAGCGATTCTTTCTCTCCCGGCTCGACTACCTCGATTTTCTGAAAGCGACGCGACAGCCCGTGGTCTTTCTCTATGACCGAGCGGTACTCCTTCCACGTCGTCGTACCAATGCAGCGCAGTTCGCCCGACGCCAGCGCCGGCTTGAGAATGGCCGAAGCGTCGAGCGCCCCGCCGGTAGCGGCGCCGGCGCCAACAATGGTGTGCATCTCGTCGATGAAGAGCACCGTGTCACTGCCGGCCTCGTCGAGGGCCGACATGACGGCCTTCAGCCGTTCTTCAAAATCGCCCCGGTAACGCGTGCCCGCCGTGAGCGCGCCCATGTCGAGCGAGTAGATGACGGTGTCGCGCAGGCAGGCGGGTACGTTGCCATGAAAGATAGCCATGGCCAGGCCCTCAACGATGGCCGTCTTGCCCACGCCCGCGTCGCCCACCAGCACCGGGTTGTTCTTGCGGCGGCGTGCGAGCACGGCGATGCTGCGATCGAGTTCCGCGCGACGGCCTATGAGCGGGTCGATCTCGTCGCGGGCAGCCTTCAGGTTGAGGTTGACGCAGAACCTCGCCAGCGGCTCCGACACCTCGGCTTCGCCCTCGGAGTCGTCACCGTCGGCGCCACCTTGGCCCCCGGTCCACGGCGGTGAGTCAGCATCTTCGCCCTCTCCGCCGCCCGCTTCGTGGCTACCGAGACCGTGCGAAAGAAAACGTACCACGTCGTAACGGCTTACCCCGTGGCGCTTGAGATACCAGGCGGCGTGGGATTCCTCGTCGCGGAACATCGCCGTGAGCAGGTTGCTGCCGTCCATGCTCTCCTGCCCGGACGACTGCACGTGCGAAGCGGCCAGCTGCAGGACGAGTTGGGCGCCGATGGTGTAGCCCGGTGCCCAGGCCACAGCATCGCTGGGCGTAAGATCACGCCCGGTGTTGGCCAGGTCATCGCCCGAAGAAGCCGCGTCGCCGTCATCGAGATCGCCGGCCAGGGGGTCGTCATCGTCTTCTGCCGCGTCGCCCGTGTCGGCCGTGTCGGCCGTCGCCGCAGCGAGCAGCGGCACCACCGGCGAATTTTTGTCGAGAAAGGACCGTAATTCGGAGGCGAGCTTTTCCAGGTCAACACCCAGGCCCGACAACACCCGCGCCGCGTCCGGGTCCTCGAGCAGTGCCAGCAGCAGGTGCTCCACCGACACGAATTCGTGCCGCCTCGTGGTGGCGTAGTCCACCGCGCGCAACATCGTGCGTTCAAGTTCGTCGGATATTCTCATGCGTCGTCACCCTGCCGTCCGCTGTCGTCGGCTCCTTCATCTTCGCCCTCGGCCACCTCGAGCCTGCATTCGAGGGGATGCTCGTGGCGCTGTGCCAGCTCGTGAACCTGCGCCGCCTTGGTGCGAGCCGTGTCGTGGGCGTAGACACCGCAGCAACCCTTGCCATCGTTGTGCACGTCCAGCATGAGTCGCACGGCCTCTTCGTGGGGCTTGTAAAACACCGCCTCGAGTATCCAGACCACGAATTCCATGGGGGTGTAGTCGTCGTTGAGCACCAGCACCCGGTACATCGACGGCCGCTTGACCGCCGTCCGCCGACGGGTGAGCAGCTGGGCCTCGCCACTGCTGTCGCGGCCGTTCAAACGGTCGGCTGCACGCCGGGTGTTGCGCGGCCCTGCCGACGCGGCTGCAAACTGGATCCAAGCATTCATTTCTATGCTGATTAGTACGCCTTTTTCAGGGCTTTTTGAAGACCCCCGCCCGGTCGGCCGCGCGGGCCCTGACCGTTTTAAGCGGAGAAACGCGGTTATAACCGTCCACCACGCGGCGCACCTGCGCCCTCTCCTGCTCAAGGTAGCTGCCCACGGCCTGGCGCGCGGGGGGGTGCGACAGCCAGTGGGCGCTGCAAACCGGGCGGGCCTCGAAGCCGCGCAGGAACTTGTGCTCACCCTGCACGCCGGCGTCAAAGCTCTGCAGCCCGCGCTCGATGGCAAAGTCGATGAGCCGATAGTAGCAGCACTCGAAGTGCATCAGCGGCAGGTTTTCTACCGCCCCCCAGTAGCGACCGTACAGCGCCGAACCGCGAAAAAAATTAAACGTCCCCGCCACTGCGCGGTCGCCATCGCGGGCGAGCACCACGACCACGCGTTCGGCGCAGCGCTGCCGCCAGTTCTCAAAGGTGTCGCGGTTGAGGTAACGCTCGCCCCACTTGCGGCCGGTGGTGTCGTGGTAGAAAGACCACAGCGCATCCATGTCGGCGTCTGTGAGCTGATCGCCACCCAGCGTTTCGATCGCCAGGCCGCCCTCGGCCACCTGCCGTCGCTCGTGGAGAAGCTGCTTGCGCTTCTTCGACCTGAGCGAGCCGGTAAAATCATCGAAGTCACCGTAGTCCGAGTTGCGCCACAGGAACTCGGGTTGCAGGCGCGACATGAAATCGTGCTCGGCGAGCAACTGCTGCTCCTCCTCGGTTACAAAAAGAAAATGCACGCCGGATAGTTTCTGCTCGACGGCAAACGCCAGTGAGTGTTCAACGAGACCGGCGGATGTTTCGAGCCGCGGGTGATCGGGGTGAACGAGAAAGCGCCGCGTGGTGACCGGCGTGAAGGGTAAGCCCACGGTGAGCTTGGGATAGTAGGGCAGGCCCGCGCGCTGGTATGCATCGGCCCAGTGCCAGTCGAACACGAACTCGCCGTAAGAGTCGTAGCGGATCCAGCTGGCCAGCGCGCCGACGAGTTGCCCGCCCTTTTCTGCAAGCAGGTAGGCGGGTTGCCAGGACGTACCGGCGCCAACCACTCCCGACAGTTCCAACGAAGCGAGAAAGCCCCACTCGTGAAAGGGATCGTCGGCATGGACCAGTTGGTTCCACTGCCCTGCGTCGATGCCGAGCAGGGAGTCTACTGTCGAAAACTCCAGCTTGTCCGAACAGGTAGCCACGCCCCTTGTCAGCCCTCGGGGTCGTCGGCGGCGGGCCTGTTCCGGGGATCGTCGGCGGCGGGGGGTTCGAGCTGGCGCAGCACCGCGTCTATGCCCGCATGCGGACCGTAGAGCACAAGCAGGTCACCGGCCTCAAGGATGGTAGAAACCGGCGGGTTGGAAAGCGGCTGCTCGTCCCTCACCAGCGAAAGAACCGCTGCCATTTCTTCGGGGGGAGTCCGCTCGCCGGGAGTTTGCTCGCCGGCCGTCTGCTCGCCGGATATCGTCGCCACGAGCCTGGCCAGGCTGCTGCCGCAAGCGCGGCTGCCCTGCATGACCTCGGCCGTCACCAGCGTGCCCCCCCTGAGCAGCTTATCCACCTCGGGCAACAACTGCGCCGAGGCCGCGTGGCCCCTCAGCACGCCGTAAGCATCCATGCGCAGTATCGACTCCTGCACCCGCGCAACATGACGCGGCACACCCAGGCGCTCGAGCAGGGAAGCGAGCAGGTGCACCGACGATTCGAAACCGGTGCTTATGACCTCGTCGGCACCGAGCTTTTCGAGCACCGATATTTCTTCCTCGTTACCCGCGCGCGCGAGGATCGGCGCATCGGGGTTCATCTGCCGGAGCAACCTGACTGCCGCGCGCGTGGCCCAGGGATCGCCCAGCGCTACGACCACCGCCCTGCAGTTGGCTCCACCGGCGGCCTCGAGGGTGGCGCGCCGCGAGGCGTCGCCGAAACGCAGATCGTGGCCATCGCCGATGCCCTCGTTCACGCGGTCAACGGCGAGATCAAGGGCCACGAACGACAGGCCCGAGGAGTCGAGCACGCGGGCCATGGCGCGTCCCGCCTGCCCGTAGCCGAGCAGCAACACGCGCTCGGCGCCCGGAACACCGGCTGGCGCGTTGGCCTGTCGGGCGTCGCCGCCCGGGGCGCTGATATCACTGTCGTACAGCCGCCGCGCAGCCTGGGTGGCAAAAGGCGTAACGGCCATGCTCAGGATGGCCGCGCCGAGAAAAGCCTGGAAGAACGCGTCGTCGATCAAGCCCAGGCCCAGCGCTTCCTGCCCGAGCACGAAGGAGAACTCGCCCACCTGGGCCAGGCCCACGCCCGCCATCAGGCCCACGCGAACAGAACGCCAACCCAGGGCCACCACTGCGGCCGAAACCGCGCCCTTGAGCAACACGGCGGCGAGCATCGCCAACACCAGCAAGCCCCCGGAGCCGATTTCGGAGGGAGCGAACAGCAGGCCCACGCTCGTAAAAAACACCGCGAGAAACGCGTCCCTGAGCGGCAGCAACTCGGCCGTCGCCTGCTGGGCGTAGGGACTGCCCGAGAGGGCCAGGCCGGCCAGGAAAGCACCCACGGGCAGCGACAAGCCCAGCGCCGACGCGCCCATGGCCGTGCCCAGCGCCACCAGCAAGGCCAGTGGCGGAAACAACTCCGCGGCACCCGCCCGCGCGGCCAGCTCGAGCAAGGGCGGCAACAACGCGCGCGCGGCGACCAGCAGGAACACAACCGCCGCGACCGCCCGTGCGACCCCCATGGCCAGCTCCAGCGCCGAAGCGTTGGCGGCACCACCGAGCAGCGGCAGCACCATCATCATGGCCACCAGGGCGAGGTCCTGGAACAGCAGCACGCCGGCCGCTGCCTGGCCGTGCGGAGCGCTCAGCTCACCGCTGACCGAGTAGAGCCGGAACACCACCGCGGTGCTCGACAGCGACACGAGCATGCCCGCCACGACGGCCGTCTGCATGGTGAGCCCCATTTCGTGAAACAGCAGCGTCGTGGCCCCGGCCGTCACGACCACCTGGGCGCCACCGGTAGCGAGCAAGCGGGCCAGCCGTTGGCGAAGACCTACCAGCGAGAACTCCACGCCAACGCCGAACAGCAGCAGGGCAACGCCCAGCTCGGCCAGGCGGGCGAGGTTGTCGCTGTAGCCAAGCAGGCCCAGGCCGGCCGGGCCGGCAACAACGCCGGCCAGCAGCCAGGACACCATGGCCGGCAGGCCCAGCAGCCGCCCGACCAACAGGCCCGCGCAGGCTATGGCCAGCAGGAGTACGAGATCGATAAGCACCGTGGCCCATAGTTGCGGCAACCCACAGCCCTCTCAAGGGCAAGCGCCTGCCGCTGGGCGCGGCGCGTGTTCAGAGCTGTACTATTTCTATTTTTGCCCGGGTGGCACCCGAGAACAGCTGCTGCACCAGCAGGCGATATACGTCGCGGTCGGGGCTTCTGTTGTCGGGCAACACCGGGTTGTCGTACCACTGGGCCTCGTCGGCCACCGTGGCCAGGTGGCGCCAGCGATCAACGACGTGCAGTTCGCTCACGCGCCCGGCACGGTTGTGCTCGCGTATGCCTATGGGCCCCTTCCACGGCCAGGCCTTGTGGCGCAGGCCCGTCATGGCCACGCGCACGCGCGCGTTGTGACCCTGGGCGCTCTCCTGCCCCAGGCAGGCACCACGGCAGCGTCCCAGGCGGTGGCCGAAACAAGCGGGGCCCATCTTCTCCAGGCGCATGCGCCGCCTGCACAGTTCGTGTTCGAGGCACAACTCGTCCAGGCGGGCCTCGGCCTGTTTACGACTACGAAACATTCCGTAGTAGCGCTCACTGTCGGCCGGGTCCCAGTCGTCGGTGAGAAGTGCGCCGAGGTAGCCGTCGCGGTCCTCGACGAGTTCGACGGCCAGTGCGCGCGCGCTTCCCTTGAGCGCGCGGTTGTAGAGCGGGCGCGCAGTCTTGACGGTGCGGGCCTCGAGCAACAGGGCGCCGAGCTCACCCGCCGTCTCGGTCCACTCTACGTCGCGCACCTGTCGCGCCAGCCTCGCGTCGGTCAGGGTCGCGCTCTGCGAGGAAAAGTGCGACAGCACTCGGCTGCGCAGCCGCACGCTCTTGCCCACGTAGAGCAGGCATCGCCGCTCGCCGTAGAACCTGTACACGCCGGGGCTGTCGGGAATCGAAGCCACCAGGTCGGAATCGAGACCGGCGGGCAGCGTTGGCAGGCAGAGCAAGGCGGCGACTTCCTGCTCGACCCGGTCGCGACCCAGCTCGCGCTCGGCCAGCTCGACAAAAGAAAGCACCGCCTCGATGTCGCCCATGGCCCTGTGACGAGCGGCGCAGTTGAGGTCGTGGCGTTCGAGCAGGGCACTGAGCGCGTAGCTGCGGTGGCCGGGAAACAGCTTGCGCGCCAGGCGAACCGTGCAAAGCGTGCGGGCTTGGAAGTTGCGGTTGGCGCGCTTGAACTCCGCTCGTAGAAAGCCGTAGTCGAAGCGCGCGTTGTGGGCCACGAGCACCGCGCCGTCGAGCATTTCGAGCAGGTCGTCGGCCAGGTCAACGAAACTCGGCGCCGCTCGTACCATCTCGTCGCTTATGCCCGTAAGGCAGGTGATGAACGACGGGACCGGGCAGCCGGGGTCTACCAGGCTCGACCAGCGCCGCAGCTGCTTGCCGTCGTGCACGCGTATGAGTGCCACCTCGGTAACGCGGTCGGTGGCCGCGCGGGTGCCGGTGGTTTCGAGATCGACGTAGACGAAGTCGCCTTTCATGAGCTGTCTTTCACGGCCTGGCTTTCATGGCCCGAGCGCGCCCGCCCGGGGACAGGCCACGAGCAGTGTAACCCGGTGGCCGGCTCACAACGCGAGCCACCCTCCGGTTGTGCACAAAGGGGGAGGCGTCCGGTAACCCCCTTTTCTTACGCAGGCGACTGCCTGCCCACCAGTACGCGGGGCCGGGGCCACTCCACGACCGTGGCGCGGGCAAGAACAACGCCGTCGCTCTCCAGCTCGACCACGCTGCCGGCCTCGGTCATGGCCGCGGGCAGGTAAGCCAGCGCCAGGGCCACTTCGCCGTCTCCCCCCACGCCCATCGACACACTGGTCACAATATCGGCAGGGTTGCCTCCGGCTACCTGCAACCCGGCCACCTCGGCTGCGTCGACAGCAGCGCCGGCAGGGTCAATTTGCAGCAGGCACAGCAGGTGGTTGACGCGCCCGCGGCTGACGCTGCGCTCGATTACTTCCTGGCCCACGTAGCAGCCCTTGGCAAAGTGAATGGCCCACTCCAGCCGGGCCTCGATGGCCATCCGTTTCTCGTCCACGTCGACCCCGACCGCGGGCGTACCGCTTTCTATACGCATGCGATCCAGCAACGCCGGCTCGCCCATGCTTGCCCCGAGTTCCTCGAGAGCGGCTCTCAACTGTGCAGGGTCTGAGCCCGGACCGGGCAGCAACTCGAAGGACGGCACGCAGAGGTCCTCGCGCCGTCGCATGCTGAGAGCCAAACCCGAAAGGTTCAGCTCCGAAAAATCCGACGCGGCGCCGGCCAGCAAGGCGGGCGCGTTCTGACCCATCAGCAACAGCGACCCGGCCTGCTCGCAAGGCTCGAACTCCACGTCGTCGGCCACGATGAATTCCTCTAGCGCGGCCATCGCCGAGTCGGCCCTGCCGCGGTCAACAACGAGCAAGAGATCCTCTGCACGACGATAAACCGCCAGCAGCTCCTGCACGCGCCCCTGCCGCGTGAGCAACAGCGCGTGGGCGCCCTGCCCCGGGGCCAGCCCCGCCACGTCGCAGCTCAGGCGGCCGTGCAGGTACTCAACCGCGTCATCGCCGACAACGGCAAGGCTCATCAACCACGGGGCCTCCACCAGCACGCAACCGTCGAGTCCGCGGCCGTCGGCTGTGCCACCCGCGCTCATGCCGCGTAGTGGCTGCGCCGGCGAACTGCCAGCTCACGCTCCAGGTAAAAAATATCCACCCGTTGCGGCCCGTCTTCGCCTTCCTTGGCGGGGCGGTGCTTGTAACCCCTGAGCGTGACCGCCAGCAGGCCGAGGTCCTCGCGGCCCGGGTAGTCTCCCACCGAGCGGATTTCGGTCTCGGCAAACACCGTGTCACCGGCGAACAGGGGCGCCGTATGGCGACCGGTGGTGTAGACGACATCGGCCGGCGAGTTGTCGGCTATGTCGGGACAGCTCAGGCCCAGGCAGAGGTTGAACGGAATGCCCCCGAAAATGATCAGGCGACCACCGATGTATTTTTCCGGGTTCTGGTCAATGAGGAACTGGTTGCAGTGCACCTGGCTGGTGTTGTCGAGCACGGCCGTAAGAGCAATGTGTTCGTCGGTCATGACGCGGCCGCGCGAGTGCGCGTAGACGTCGCCCGCCGTGAAGTCCTCCATGTAACCGTGATCGCTCGACAGGTAGGCGCGCGAGGCGTAGTCGGCCCCCGGGTCCCAGGCCGGGATCTCGGGCGAGCACTCCACCGAGGGCTTCTCGTCGAGCTCGCCCGCGTCGACTTTGGCGGCCAGGTCTTTCTTCCACACCTGCACCTTTCGCTCGAAGGCAATAACGACCCGCCCGTCCTGCTTGCGGCCAACCGTGCTCACGTGCACGACACCACGGTCGTTGTCCTTGGACGACGGCTTGATGCCCACCACCGTGGTCTCGGCCTCGAGCGTGTCGCCCACGTACACCGGCGCACCAAAGCGCATGTTGATGTACTCGAGGTTGGCGCGCGCGTTTTCCGAAATGTCTTCTACCGTCTGCGAGAAGACCACGTTCATAACCAGGCCCGGCGGACAGACCAGCCCCTCGAAGCCGTGCAACCTGGCGAACTCAGCGTTCTTGCAAAGCGCGTTGGTCGTATAGTTGAACTCGGTAAAGGCGTTGAACAGGCCCTCGTTCACCGTCTTGCCACCCTTGTGGCGAAACACGTGCCCCAGCCTGAAGTCCTCGAGGTAATGCCCGGTTTTTCTTGCGATCACTGCCACTGTCTACCGTCTCTCCTGCCCCCTAGAGCTTGGCGGCAACTTCGCCGTAGAACTCGACCGAAGGCGGCCCTTCCACTTTGCCCCCGAGCTCGCCATTGAGTTGCTTCATGCGATCCGACCCGATGTGAGAGTCCAGTGCTGCGCGGCTCGTGTAGCGTTCGAACACGAGAAAGTCGCGCGGGTCTGCCGCCGACTGGTTGAGGGTGTAGGTCAGGGTGTCGGCTTCGTTTTCGGTCACCCAGTTGACCATGCTCGAGAGCGCTTCGGCCACCTCGTCTTCACAGTTCTCGGCCGCTCTTAACTTTGCTGTCACAACTACCATTGTTTTCCTCCGTGGCCGCAAGGTAGTCGCTGCCCTGTTCGCTTGCAAAGGGGCGCACCGCGACGGCAGGTTGTCAAAGAGAACAGTTCAGCGCAGGCGGCGGCCCTGTTTTCGCTTGGCGAGGGCCACCTCGCGGCCACCTTCTGCAAACCAGCTCACCTGCCGCGCCAGGCCGCGGACGATGCGTAGCTCGCGTTCATCGAGCCCGGCCCTGCCGAACACCGACCTGAGCGACTGCATGATGTGTCCGGGGTTGTCTTCGGACAGAAAACCGATCTGCAGCAGGGCCTGCTCCAGCGCTTCCATGGCCGCGTCGGTGGCGCCGGCGTCGGCGCGCGGGTGCTGCTCGTCAACAGGATCGCTCCCCGGCGTCGGCAACTCGCCCTCACCGGCTCGGCGCAGTTCGTACAGGCACAGCAGCACGGCCTGGGCCAGGTTGAGAGAGCGATAACTCTCCTCGGTGGGAATGAAGGCCAGGCGGTGACAGGCGGCGATTTCACTGTTGGACAGGCCCCGGTCCTCGGGCCCGAACACGAGCGCTACCGGCCGCGGGTCGCCGTGGTCGTGCTCTGCCAGCAGGCCGGCGGCCACCTGGCGCACGTCGCTCGTGCGGCTGCGGTAGGGCCCGTCGCGCGCGGTAGTGCCCACCACCGTCGTGCATCCGGCGACGGCTTCCTGCAGGGAAGAGCAGCGCAGGCGCGCGTCGAGAATCGGCTGCGCGTGCACCGACATGATGCGCGCTTGCTCAAGATCGAACTCCTCGTTGACCGTGCACAGGGATGCGCCGCCCATGTTGGCAATGGCCCGGCACACCGAGCCCACGTTGGCCCCGCCCTGGGGTCCGACGAGCACCACCCTGCAGGAAAAGCTCAGTGGTCCGACACCAGCTTGCGAATGTTGTCCTTGAGCGCGGCCAGCTGCACGCGGGTTTCGCTGATGCGCTGCTCGGCTTCGTCGAGAGCGTGACGGTGCTCTTCACCAGCACGATTGAGTTCGCTGCGCAGCAGATCGATCTCACCGCGGGCCTGCTCGTAGAGAGCCGCTTGGCGATCGGCAACTTCCAGGCGTTGCTTGAGCATGCCGAAGAGATCGTCGCCCGATGTCGCCGACACGTTCCGGGACAACACGGCATCGGCCAATCCTGCTTCGGCCAGTCCGCCGGCAGTGCTCGCGGCGACTTGCGCCTGGACGGGCTCCTGCAGAGACTCCTGCACCGGGGCAGGCACCGGCTCGGCCGGCGGCGCTATTTCGTGAGCCGGCGCTATTTCGTGAGCCAAGGTGGCTTCGGCGGGGTCGGCCAGCGGAGCGTCTTCCTGCAAGGGGGCGTCCTCATCCCGCAGAGCGTCGTCGGCAAAGTTCCAGTTCTCGGCCGACACGGGTTCGCGCAGATCCCTGCCTGTTTCGGGAACGAGCAGGTCCTGCGCTTCTTCGCCCAGCAGCGAAGAAGCCGCCATCAGTTCGGCGCCGCGGGGATCGGCCTCGGACTTCCACGTGACCTCGAAATTGCAGCGTTCTTCGTCCTGCAGCCGGCAGCCTTCCACGTGGCGCACCCGCACTCCCTTGCCGCCCGAAGCCTGCAAGCGTTGAGCGAGCTCGCCGGCCACCGCTATGCAACTGTTGGCGAAGCCCGGCATTCCCGCGTAGCTGATCCTGGCCTTGAAGGGCTCTTCGAGCCTGGCCTCGAATCCGCTGCCGTACTCGCCCCTGAAGGCCGACGGCAGCCGGTCGAGGTGTTCAAGCAACTCCGGCACCGACAGGTAGCGTCCCTCGGGAATCGCCTTCTGCGCCACGTAGGCAAAGCCGCGAGCGAAGCTGCTGTCGCGCGGCGCGCTGCGCATTAACTCGTTAAAACGACTGGCGGTCTCCTCGTTCCACGGATACCAGGAATCGGCATCGTACTCGGCAAAGCTCTGCCGCTCGGCACGCGACAGCGAGGGGTGCATGGCCGAGAGAAACCGGAACAGCTTGCCCGATACTTCGCCGTCTATAGATTTGTCCACCACTTCAAGCGCCTCCACTTGCGCACCGTCGAGGCGCACACCGCTACCCTATACACATCATCGTCACCCGGCCAGTCGCGCGGTCAAAGAATTTGCTGGAATGCACTCAGGGGAGATCATCGCCAGCCGGTGCGTTTCCGTTGAGATGCCCGGCCGCGGAGGTTCTTTCGACCAGGGACCCGGGCTCATCAGCCACGCTTTCTTCAACGGCCAAGGCCGCCACGTGGCGTACCATGCCGTTAAAGACCCCCGATACGAAGGTAAGATCGAGAATCGCGCCGTCCGAAAGCCCGGCGGCCCTCAGTCCGCGTACCCGGCTCTCGTCCATGGTGTGCGAGTGCAGGGTAAGGTCACGCGCGAAGCGCAGGCAGCACTTCTCGGCGTCGGCCAGTGACGACTGGGCACCCTCGGCCGCCGCCACGACGTCGGCCGTGTCCACGCCGCGCTGCTCCAGCCAGGCGGCGCAGTTTTCCGAAAAGTAATCGCAGCCCGTCAGCTTGCCGATGACCAGCCCCAGCCTCATCCAGCGATCGCGCGGCATGACGGCCACGGCCTTCTCCATGAGCCTGAGCTGGCCGTCAAACATCTCGGGGCAGTGCTGGAGAACCGTGAAGCCAGGCGGCAACGAAGCAAACCCGAGCTGGGAGAAGAAAAGAAAATCGAGGGCGCGCAGGTTTTCTTCAGGGGGTCTCGCGGGAACCGGCTTGTATTCCATGTCCACGCTCACCGCCGTGAGCCGCGACAACAGCGAAATAGCGCCACGCCTGCCCGCTTCAAAACGACGAACGCTCCGCGGTATTTCCTGGTCGACACCCAGCGCGTTAGCCACCCTGGTAATGCAGTTGAAGCCGGCAGCCACCGAGATCAGCTCAACACGCTGCTCAAGCAACGGCCAACACCTTCGCAAGGCTTGCAGGTCTTCGTCACACAAGTTGCGTGGGTCGGAGGTCAACCGGGAGGCGAGTTCCATCGCTACGCGAACAGGTTCGGGCAAATCTTCAATGGCAGCGCTATCGCGCTCGATGGCAAAGGCCTGGTCGCGGTCCATGCCGCAGGCCTGGAGAAACACCAGGTGCGAGTCTACGCAGTAATCGCAGCGAGCCGAGCGCGCCACGGCCATGGCCATGAGCTCGCGGGTCTGCCGGTCTACCGACCCGTTCCACATCGAGGATAACCAGGAACGATACAAGCCCTCCATGGTTTCGGGCCTCAGGCTGAAAACCTGCATGAGGTTGGGCACACGCGGAACCTCGCTGCGTATTTCCCGGTAAACACCGGCCAACCGTCCCCCGGCCCGCGCCGGGGGTATCTGACGAATCCAAGCCATAGAGCGCGTAGGCTCAAAGAGACCACGTTTATACCGCCTGCGTCAACTGGCTTCTGCCTCCAAGTGCCCCAAGCTGTGCATCTTTTGACTCGTCGCGGCAATAATACTAAACGTTTGGTATGTCACTGACAAGCAACGGATTGGC
>DBZX01000066.1:9956-14855 GCA_002311335.1 bacterium UBP10_UBA1149 | reverse complement strand
CGCTACGGCTACGCGGGATCCTCGATAGATCGCATCGCCCGCAGGGCGGGTGTCTCCAAGGGGGCGATCTACTACCACTTTCGCGACAAGCAGGACCTGCTCGCGGCCGCGGTGCTCGACCGCATCGCCGAGTTTGAGCAGAGGGTGCAGACCAGTTGCGACGGCCTGGCCGCCGACGAGGCCCTGCGCCGCATCGCCCACGTGTGCCAGGACCACGCGATGTCCAAAGACCACCCCAGGTTTCTGATCACACTCATGATCGAGAGCATCGACACCAACGAGCAGGTCTCGGACCAACTGCGGTCCACCATGAGGGGATTCAGGCGCTTCCTCGCCGGGCTCATACGACGGGGGCAGCGGGAGAAATTGTTTCGCGACGACGTAGACCCCGAGCGTGTGGCCTCGGCCTACACCAGCGCCGTTCTCGGGGCCGAGATCCAGTACTACCAGGATCCCGACAGTTTCTGCATGGACGACGCCCTCGGTCACTACATCGACACCCTGCTCGTATCGCTCAACGTTGCGAGCGCGGACTCACTACAAGAAAACGGAGAAAACAGATGATCGATTTTCACCTCGACGAAGAACAGCAACTCATACGCGACACGGTCGCGGCCTTTGCGCGCGAGCGCCTGCGACCAGCCGGTCACGAGGCCGACGAGAGCGGCGAGGTTCCCCCTGCGCTGGCCCAGGAAGCCTGGGAACTCGGACTCGCGCAGGCGACCATACCCGAGGCCTGCGGCGGCTTCGGCCAGGAGCCGTCAGCCATCACCGGCACCGTCATCGCCGAGGCACTGGCCGAGGGCGACCTTTCGATCGCCGCCCACGTGTTGAGCCCACGCCTGGTCATCGACCCGGTGGTACTGCTGGGCAACGAGCAGCAGCAGGCCGAGATACTGTCGGACTACACGGGCGATGAATTCACCCCCGGGTCTGCCGCCCTGCTGGAGCCCTGCTGGGGAAACAGCGCCTTCGACCTCAAGACCACCGCCGTGCTCGACGGCGACGACTACGTTATAAACGGCGATAAATGCCAGGTCGCACTGGCAGC
Organism: bacterium UBP10_UBA1149; assembly: GCA_002311335.1. Lineage (GTDB taxonomy): Bacteria > Desulfobacterota > Binatia > UBA1149 > UBA1149 > UBA1149. The sequence continues at coordinate 13,804 of DBZX01000066.1, read as the reverse complement.
GGCGTCGCCGTGGATAATCGTCTACGCGGCCGCCGACAACGGCATCGCGGCGCTGGCCGTGCGCGCCGGTACGGCGGGTCTCGAGATAAGCGAGCGCGAGAAAAACCTGGGCCTCAACGCGCTCGACACCCGCGAGATCCACTTCAAGGACTGCCGCGTACCGGCATCGATGCGCCTGGGAGGCGACGCCTCGGACCTCATCCGTCGCTGTCGCGTGGCCCAGTCGGCCATGGCGGTTGGAGTGGGCAAGGCGTCGCTCGAATACGCCTGCGCCTACGCCAAGGAACGCGAAGCCTTTGGAACCATGATCGCCCAGAAGCAGGCCATCGCCTTCATGCTCGCCGAGATGGCGATAGAGGTCGACGCCGCCCGCCTGCTCGGCCAGGAAGCCGCGTGGAAACTCGACTCGGGTGGCGACGCGGTACGAGAGGTGTCAATCGCGAGGAGCTACGCCGCCGACGCCGTCATGATGATAACCGACAACGGAGTGCAGGTGCTCGGGGGACACGGCTTCATACGCGACCACCCCGTGGAGCTGTGGGCCCGCAACGGACGCGGCTTCGCAATATTTGAAGGCCTGGCATCGGTCTGAACAGGCACGGCCTGACAGCAGAAAAACACGAGGAGACAACGACATGGATTTTTCACTTTCAGAAACAGCCCTTCAGAGGCGCGAACTCATACACGCGGTGGCCGAAAACATGATGCGGCCCATCTCGCGTGAATTCGACGAGAACGAGCACAGCGACGCGTGGGATTTTTTCAACACCATGTGGGAGCTCAGCTCCGCGAGTCCTGCGGATGCGCAGATATCCGGCGACGCGGAAAACAAAAAAAAGGGCCCGTCGGAGCGGACCCTGATAGCCGCCATACAGATCGAAGAACTCTCCTGGGGTGACGCCGGCTTATATCTTTCCATCCCCAATCCCGCCCTGGGTGGCGCGGCGGTCAACGCGGCGGGCACGCCCGAGCAGAAAAAGCGCTTCCTGGGCGACTTTCATTCGGGCAAGCCCCGCTGGGCGGCCATGGCCATCACCGAGCCGCATTTCGGCTCGGACTCCAAGCAGGTGGCCACCACGGCCGTGCGCGACGGCGACGAGTGGGTGCTCAACGGCACCAAGATCTTCTGCACCTCGGGTAAGCGCGCACTCGAAGACTCAGACGGCTTCGTGGTCGTGTGGGCAACTCTCGATGCATCGAAGGGGCGCGCCGCGATCAAGTCCTTCATCGTGCCCGCCGGCACGCCAGGCGTAACCGTCGACAAGCTCGAGCACAAGATGGGCATACGCGCGTCGGACACCGCCGTCATCAGGCTCGAAGACGCCCGCATTCCCGCGGACAATCTCCTGGGGTCGGCCGAGATCTCGGACAAGGGCCGCGAGGGTTTCAAGGGAGTCATGGCTACCTTTGACGCCACCCGCCCCATAGTGGCGGCCAGCGCGCTGGGCATAGCCCAGGTGGCGGTCGACTTCGTCACCGACGCGCTCGTTGAGGCCGGCATCGAGATTCGCTACGAGGCGGGCACGCGCGAAATGACCGTACTCGAAAAAGAAGTCATCGACATGCAGTCGCAACTGCAGGCAGCCCGGCTGCTGACCTGGAGAGCCTGCAACATGATCGACCGCGGCGAGCGCAACAGCCGCGAGGCGTCCATGTGCAAGTCCAAGGCCGGCCTGGCTGTGACGCTCATCACCCAGAAGGCTGTCGAGCTGCTCGGGCCACTGGGCTACTCGCGCAAAAACCTGCTCGAGAAATGGATGCGCGACGCGAAGATCAACGACATCTTCGAGGGCACACAGCAGATCAACCTGATGATCGTGGCCCGCTCGATACTGGGCTACTCGAGCAAGGAACTGAACTGAGGCATGTCGCGCCGAGTGAAAGCCACAGCGCCGGGCAGACTGGAGCTGCACGAAAGCGACGACCTCGCGCCGGGCCCGGGGCAGGTGGCGCTCAGGGTGTCGTGCTGCGGCGTGTGCGGCAGTGACCTGCACTGGTTCCACGGCAACGGGCCCGCGCCCGCCGTGTGCCCGGGACACGAGATGTGCGGTGAGATCGAGTCACTGGGCGACGGCGTCGAAGGACTTCACAGCGGCCAACGCGTGGCCGTCGAGCCGCTGCTCAGGTGCGGCGCCTGCGCCGCCTGCCTACGCGGTGATTACCACCTGTGCCCGCGGCTTGGCCTCCTTGGCATAACCGCCGAGGGGGGCATGGCCGACCGCGTGCTCGCTCCAGCCGAATGCCTGTACGCGCTGCCCGACAGCGTGGACGATTCGCTGGGCGCCCTGGTCGAACCCACCGCCGTGTGCGTGCACGCCGCTCGCCTGGGAGGCATAGGCGAGGATTCGAACGTGCTCGTACTCGGGGCGGGCAGCATTGGGCTGCTGAGCGTTGTGGCCGCCCGCCAACTGGGCGCGCGTCACGTGGCTGTATCGGCCCGCTACCCGGCCCAGAAAGAACTGGCGCTCGCGCTCGGTTGCGACGAAGTTATTGACCCCACCCGTGTCACCTCGTCTACCGTCAAGCCCGACGTGGTCATCGAGACCGTGGGCGGCTCGGCCGACACGCTGGCCGATTCGGTAGAAGCCGTGGCGCCCGGTGGCAGGATTATCATGGTGGGAGTATTCGACCACTCGCCCGCGTTCAACCCGATGACGGCGCTGATGAAAGAAGTAACCATCACCGCCGCCATGGTCTACAACCGGCCGGGCGACCGTTCGGATTTTGACGTGGCGATAGGGCTTCTGGACGAGCGTTCTTCGGACATGAGTGCGCTGGTGACGCATACCTTTCCGCTCGAGCAGGCACAGGCCGCTTTTGAATGCGCCAGCGACAAGTCCAGCGGATCGGTGAAGGTACAGCTGGCTCCCTGAGTACTGGCCCAGGCCGTCAGGCCTTCCACAACAGGGGCAACGCGCGCTGCTCCCTCTCAAAAAACGCGTAGCCCGCCCGCCTTCCGGCCACCTCGACAGCGACCACGACATCGGGATCGCTGAAGGTCACTGTCGCCGCTCGGCCGCCGGCCTCGGCCCTCTCGAGCAGGAACTCTCCCAGTGCGCCCTCCACGGCGGTGGTCTCCTGCCGTCCCTTGAGACCGCGCAGGTGAGCCCTGACGTGAAAACTCCGGCCGGCGAGCTCGACTCCCTTGTCGTGCATGGCCACGCACAAGGTCTCGGTCACGTCGTCGCGCTCAAAAAGCGGCGAGGCCTCCACGGGCACCACGCGCTGCAGTTCGGCAGCCAGCTCGGGGTTCTGCTCAAAAAAATCTACCACGCGGGCTATGCGGTCGCCGTTGCCGTTGCGGTCGCCGTTGCCGGGCGCGCTGTCGTGGCCCTTGTCGTCCACCATGCCGAGCAGTACGCGGGGGTAGCCCGAGGTGCGAAACCGTCCCAGCGGGCGCAAGCGATTCAACAGGCCGGCCAGGCGACGCTCGCGCAACACCAACAGGGTATTCCAATGTCGGGCGTCTGGTGCTCCTTGTCTCATGTCGTGATTCGCGGCGCCTGCTGGACACCTTGGGCCGCGTCGGTTACTCCTTCTGTTCCATGTCTGGTTCGTGTGCAAGCCGCCCGCTGACACCCTCGCCCTTCCTGCTCGCGGGCTTGGCGCTCGTGCTCGCGTTGACAGGCGGCTGCGGGGCCGGCGGCGGCACGGCTACTGCGCTGCCCGGCTCGGGTCCCGGCGATGGCAACCAGGGCACGGCCGTACTCTACGTGGCCTCGTCCCAATCCAACAGCGTCGACGCCTACCGACTGGATTCCAACGGCTTGCCCGACGCGCTGCCTTTCAGCAGCACTTCGTTGATCAACCCCAGGCGCCTGACCGCGGCAGGCGACGTGCTCTACGTG
>DBZX01000066.1:9076-9802 GCA_002311335.1 bacterium UBP10_UBA1149 | reverse complement strand
GCAGCGTACCCGACTCGCAGATTTCGAGCTTCGGGGCCGACTACCGCAGCATCGCCATGGCCAACGGTTTTCTCTACGCCGTTGCCCAGAACACGGCGCGCATAGATACCTTTCTTCTGCAGGCCGGCGGCGGGCTGCCCGCCGAACCCGAGCCCCAGGTTCCACAGACGCTCGTGGGCGGCTCGGACGCACTGCTGATTCGCAACGGCATACTCTACGCCACCGACAGGTTGGGCGAAAACGTAAACGCCTACGACGTGGACCCCTCCACGGGGCTGCTCAGCGACCTGCCCGACTCCGAGACTGCCCCCGAGGAGTGGTACACGCACATGGCCCTTTCGGACAACGGTCGGCGCATGTACACCGCCGCGTACAGCTCGGGTCGTGTTGATGTATACGACGTCAACCCTGACGGCAGCCTTCCCGACCTGCCGCCACGGTCTTCTACGCTGGGCGACACATCGGCGTTCACCAGCCGACTGGCCCTTAACCGGGGGGTGCTGTACGTGGCCCAGGCTGGGCTCGACCGCGTGGACGTTTACCTGCTGGACGCCGATGGCGACCCGCCCTCGTTTCCCAGCGCCAGCACCGACGCCATCGAGGGCTCGTTTCCGGTGGACGTGCTGCTCTACTCCCTGAACTGATTATCCGAGCTGGCGGCGTAGTTGAGTATGGGTGCCGCGCGCGTGCGCCAGGCCAGGTAGGCAGCCACGCAGACCAGCAGCG
>DBZX01000066.1:0-8952 GCA_002311335.1 bacterium UBP10_UBA1149 | reverse complement strand
CAGCAGCGGCAAGCCGGCCAACACGCTCATCAGCAACACGAAGGGCAGCGCCAGGGCCTGGAAGCAGAGATAAAGAATGCGCAGGTCGTAGCGATCGGCCAGGCGGCCGCCGGCCCATTGACCGAGGATGCCCAGCCCGTAGACCAGCGACGTGGCCACGCCGTGGCCCATCTGCCCTACCCTGGCGTCAAAGTAGGCCGGCTGGGCCACGGTGTTGGCGCGGTAGGCCAGGCCACCGAACGTCATGGCCACCAGCAGTATGAGAAACAGTCGCCTGCGCTCGCCGCTTTCGTGCTGGTCGTCGGCCGTCAGGCTACCCGGTGCGGCCTCGTTGATACTGCGCATGGCCACGAGCAGACCCATCACGAGCAGGCCCGCGCCCAAGACCAGGTAGGCACCGCGCCAGCCCCAGGCCGAGCAAGCCAGCTGGGCCGCCAGCGGCGCGCCGGCTATGCCCACGTTGCCGAACATTCCGTTTATGCCCAGGGCCTCGCCGCGGGCGGCAACGGTTCTCGAGATCAGTCCCAGCCCCGCCGGGTGGTAAAGGCTGGCGAACACACCGACCAGGGCCAGCGACAGGGCCAGGGCCGGGCCCGGGTCGGCCATAGACACGGCCATCACGGCAAGACCCAGGCCTATCACCCCCACCCTCACCACCCAGACCGCGCGCAGGTGATCGGCCAGGTAACCCACCGGCAGGCCACCGGCGCCGAAGAGCATGAAACCGGCAAAGCTCCATCCGAGTACGGTCTCCAGTGCCAGCCCTTCCTCGGCCGCCATCACGACGGCCACGGTCGGAAAAATAAGCATGGCAAAGTGGGCGCCGAAGTGGCCGACCGCTGTCAGCTGGAGGACGTGTTTTTCGTTGCGGCTGAAAGTCATGTTCGCTGCCCGCCGGCCCGGCTTCAGTGCTGGCCGGCGCCCTCGCCCGACCTGGCGCTGGTGGCAACGGCGCGCGCGCGGGCCTCCAACGAGTCCTCCTCCTGGCGGGTCCACTCGGCACGGCTCTGCAACAGGCGCGGGGTCTTGTAAGGCCGGGTCGGGGTCAGGTGCAGTATCCTGACGTGATCGACCCGCGAGCCCTTGTAGTGAAACGAACAGTTGTAGCCCATCAGCATCCTGCGCAGCATGGCCTCCCAGGTGACACCGTGCAGCGACAGGTTGATCGGCCGGGTCAGGGGCTCAAGCGAGCTGTAGGTCGGCCCGCCCACGGCCTTGAGATGACGCAAGACGAGATCAGCCGATACCTGGTTGGCAAACATCGAGAGCTTGTCGCCGTCGAGCACCACGTTTATCTCGCTCGAGCCGCTGCCGAAGCTGAGAATTTCGAGCTGGGCAGCTGCCGCGGCATGGGCCTGGCCCAGGGAGGCCGGCAGAAATGCTGCCGGAAGCAGCAAGACGAGCAGGAACAGGCTGACTACCGGGGCGCGCATACCCTAGAGCATAAACGCATTCGCGCGAGCTGGCCACCGCCCTGTCACACTGCTTGTTGGCCCGGGGCCTGCTGGCGCCCCGGCATTGTCGGCTGACGCGGGCGCCGCCAGGTGTTAGGCTTAGGCTGGTGCTCCAGGCACCGCTCCCACATGCGAAAAATACTCGTCTTTCAGCACGTAGCCCACGAGCTGCTGGGTACCCTGAACCCCCTGCTCAAGGATTCGGGCTTCCGCATACGCTACGTCAACTTTGACCGCGACCCCGCGGCCCGCCCCAGTCTCGACGGGTACTTCGGGCTGGTCGTCCTGGGTGGACCCATGAGCGTGGACCAGGTGGACCTCTACCCCTTCCTGGCCGTCGAGGTCGAGCTGGTGGCCGAAGCCCTGCAGCGGGGCATGCCCGTGCTCGGCATCTGCCTTGGCGCGCAGTTACTGGCCCGCGCCTTGGGCGCCGATGTGCGACCGCACCACAGCAAAGAAATCGGTTGGTACCAGATCAACCCCACCGCGGCGGGCGCTGACGACCCGGTGTTTGCCGGTATGTCGGACACCGAGCACATCTTTCAGTGGCACGGCGATACCTTCGACATACCCAGCGGAGCCGTGCACCTGGCCAGCTCACCCGACTGCGAGAACCAGGCCTTCCGTTATGGCGACACCGCCTACGGGTTCCAGTTTCACCTCGAAGTAGACAGGCCCATGGTCGAAAGGTGGCTCACCGTACCGCACAACCGCCAGGAAATAACCGATCTCAACGGGGCCATAGACCCCGAGCAGATACGCAGCGACACGCTGCAGCACATCGACAAGCTGCAACGCTTGAGCGACGACACCTTCAGCCGCTGGATCAAGCTCTTTGGACTTCCTCGCAGTACGATCTTCTCGTCGCGCTGAAAGACCGGGGGCTCAGCCCTTGGAAACCTCGGTGAGTCGCGACGGCTTCGTGAACATGGCCGCCGTCAGCACGGACTCTCCAAGGCAGGCATCCACCGCCGCCCTGACCTCGGGCAAGTCGAAGGCCGGACTCTCTATGACATCGACCAGCAGCGTGCGGGCGGTTTCGAGCGCAGCATCACCACCGCCGGTCTCCGCGGCAAAGTCGCGGCAGCGCGCCGACAGCTCACCCTCGAGCAAGCCCGCCAGTTGGCTGGCCGCACGACGGCAGGCGGCGACCTCGAGTTCGGCCAGTTGCCCACCCCACTCAAGGTAGGCCGAAAGGTTTTCCAGCACGTCGAGCACCGAGTACAGCTGCAGCCTGGCCGGCCCCTGGCCCAGAGCCGGCAACACCTCGTTTTCGAGCGTGGCCGCGAGCGCCTCGATGATTTTTTCGTGATCGAGCATCGCCATGCTCAGCTCAAGGCCCCCACTACACCGGCTGACTCGGCCATGATGACCTGCATGCCGGCCAGTTGGTGGCGAAACATCAACATGCGCACGTCGTCGGTGCGGCCGTCGGCCCAGGCGCGCAGGCCCGTGGTCATGATGGCCAACATCTTGACGGCAGCCAACAGGTCGTAGAAGGCCAGCCGCTGCTCGTCGATGTCCAACCCGCCCGCCTCCGAGTACATGTGGAGCAGTCGCTCGCGCTCGACCAACAGGCCCGGCATGTCGGTCTGGCCGCGCCATATGCGCGAGCAGGCCCAGGCCAGGTCTTCCATTGGATCGCCCAGGTGTGTCATTTCCCAGTCGAGTATTGCGGTGATGCGGCCACCCACGCGCAGAAAATTTCCGGTGCGGTAGTCACCGTGCACAAGACAGAGCGGAGATTCCCGGGGCAGCCTGGCCTCGAGCTCCTTGAAAGCGCGCGCCATCATCGGCGCAGCACCCGCGCGCGAGCGCTCGTGGTAGCCGCGCCAGTTGGCCACCGCCCGCCGCGCGGCGTCGCGGCCGTCTTCGGGGACGCCGTCGGGCCCGCCTAGTTCTGAGAGCCCGGCCGCCTGCCAGTCAAAGCGATGCAGGGCCGCCAGGTTGCCGGCAAAATCGCGGGCCAGCGATTCGCGCTCGAGCGGGTCTTCTATGGGCAGCTCGCCCGAGGGACCTTCGCTGGGCAAGGGCACGTCGCCCGCAACGAAACGGTTCACGTAGAACGGGGCACCCAGGACCTCGGACCCTTCTTCGAACCACAGCAGCTCGGGCACGGCCACGGTGCCGTGAACTGCCCGCATGGCCAGTACCTGCGGCCTGAGATCGTAGGGCTCGAGCAAGCCGGCCTCGGGCTGTACCCTGGCGATGAGGCGGCCATCAAAAACCTCGCCACCGGATTCGGTCCAGCGGGCGTCAAAAGAAAAGGTCTCCATAGAGAAACCCTCGGTGTGCGCCCGGTAGGCCGACAGGTCGACGTCGGTCGCGCCGTTACGCGACGCTATGAACAGAGACAGTGCTTTGAGTTGTTCTTCGGCAGACAAGCCGTTCTCCTCTATTGGCTGGCGGCGGGGTCGGGTTGAATACCACGCAGCCCGACTCGCCGCCAGCCTCTCCGCCAGTCCGACACGGCGATCAACGTGACCCCGGCGATCAAAGTCACGTCAACCGACACGCCTACTTTTTCTTGCCTGGCGGCGCCACCATCACGTACTCGCGCAGCGACTCCACCGTGGCCGGGCCGATGCCGCTCACCCTGGCGAGATCGTCAACGCTGCTGAAAGGAGAGGCTTCGCGGGCTTCGACAATGGCGCGGGCCTTGGCCGGTCCGACGCCGGGCAACTCGATGAGCTGCTCGATGGCGGCCCGGTTGATATCGGTCTTCGCCACGGCGTCGGCCGGTGTCACGGCCACGAGCGAAATCGCGAGCAGGGCCGCTGCCATGGCCAGCCCCGGCAGCAACCTGCGCCCGGGCGACACCCGTCTGCCCAACGAAACCACCACCTGCCTGCTTGTCGTCCTGTTTACTGTGTTGTTCATCTACTTGACCTCCATGGCCCTTTGCGGGCAAGGAGGAGTATCCACTCAGCGGGGGGTCGCCGGCAAGGTCATTACTGTAATGAAGCGCCCATATGAACCCCATCCCGTTACGAGGACGAAACCCGGTAACACCCCTGTCATCAGCTGACCGCGGCTTGACAATTTGGGCCTGCCCTCCTAGCGTCACCTGGTTCGCCCGGCGCAGCATCGCGCCGACCGCGGCAGGGAAAAGTATGCCCCAAGGCCGGGTAAAGTGGTTCAACAACGCTAAGGGTTACGGCTTCATCGAGCAGGATGGAGGCGTTGACGTGTTCGTACACTTCTCCGCGATAGGCGGAGACGGCTTTCGCTCACTCGAGGAGTCCGAACCGGTTGAGTTCGAAATCTCCGAGAGCCCCAAGGGTCCCCAGGCCGAGAACGTAGTCAGGTTGGGACAGGCAGATTCGCCGGAAGCCTCGGATTCAGCCGAAGCGTCGGAAAATGAGCCGGCTGATGATAGCAGTGATGGCGATGATGCGGCTGCCGATGACGCTACGGACGACGAAGCTACTGCCGATGACGCTACGGACGACGCCTCGACCGCTTAACCGGCCGTAATATCCCTGCAGCAGCGTATGCCGACCGTGCCCGACATGAAGGGCTTCTTGTTGCCCGCACACACGCCGCCACAACCGGTAAACACGTCGACCGGATCGTTGCTCAGATAACCGGCACCGCGAAACTTGCAGTAGTCCTGATTGCAGGCCGCCAGCCACTCGCTCACATTGCCGGCCATGTCGTACAAGCCACCCAGGCCGCCCTCGCAACCGGGCATGCTGGCCACCGGGGCGCTGGCCTTCTCGAGCCCTTCTACCGGCTCACTGGTCGACTGGACGTTGCACCTGCCGCTTTCAAACACGTAGCCGTAAGGCCAGCCGCGACCCTCGCCCGCGCCACCGCAGGCATCGATCCATTCGTCTTCGGCACACAAGCGTCCGCCCGACCAGGCGCAGTACTGGGAGGCGCCGAACCAGTTGACGCAGTTCATGGGGTGCAACACGCGCGCGGGGTCGGCCGAGTTGCAGTCGCGGTGGTTGGCCGGATCGCAGGCACCCTCGTCAACGCAGGCGAGATACTGCTCCACGGTGACCTCGGTGCTAGTTATAGCGTGGTCGCCGCCGGGCCATTCTACCCAGCTCGGCATCGGAGCGGGCGGACCGGGGGGCGGGCCGGCCGTGGCCAGCACCAGGCCGGCCGAGGCCAGAAAAATCAGGCTCAGAAAATAAGCCGTAATGCCGTGAGGCGCCTTTGCCACTTGATTGCCAGCCATGTATCCCCCTCCCCCGCCAAGGCGGTGGACATCTATTCATTCTACCCTCCGGGAACGTAGCGTGGCGACCCTTTCTGCACCCCGCCGCCCTATATTCTGCCTGTGCACGTGGTAGAAAATACTGGTGGCACGCAAACATTCCAGCGCAGGCAAGGAGCCGGGTTCTGCCGGTGGACCGGCAGCATCGCGCGCCGCCCGGCTAGCCCGCGAGCTCGAAGAGCACAACCGGCGCTACTACCTGCTCGACGACCCCGCGATAAGCGACGCCGAGTACGACGGCCTGCTGAAAGAGCTCGAACAGCTGGAGGCCGAGCACCCGGGGCTGCGCCACCCCGGCTCGCCCACGCAGCGGCCGGGTACTGCGCCGCTCGAATCCTTTGAGCCGTTCACGCACCTGCGGCCCATGCTGTCACTTGCCAACCTGTTCGACGAGCAGGAGCTTGGCGAGTTTCTCGAGCGCGTGGACAAGGGGCTGTCAGGTGAGAGCTGCGACTTCGTGCTCGAGCCCAAGCTCGACGGCGTGGCCGTCAACCTGCTTTACCAAGACGGCCGCCTGCTGGCCGCCGGCACCCGTGGCGATGGCCGCAGGGGCGAAGACGTCACGGCCAACGTGCGCACCATGGCCAGCGTGCCGATTGAATTGCTCGCCGTAGACGGACGCGATACCCCGACGCGCCTCGAGCTGCGCGGCGAGGTGGTGATAGCCAAGGCTGACTTCGCGCGCCTGAACCTGGATCGCGACGAGGCCGGCGAGACGGTGTTTGCCAACCCCCGCAACGCGGCCGCCGGGTCGCTGCGCCAGCTCGACTCCGCGATCACCGCCTCGCGGCCACTGGTTTTTTACGCCCACAGCCACGGCGTGTGCGAACCGGCGGGCTTTGAAAAACACTCTGACTTTCTTGCCTGGGCCGGACGCGCCGGGGTACTGGTGCACCCGCGCGTGCGCCGGAGGCGGGGCCAGTCGGCCATACTGTCCTGGTGCCGCGAGCTCGAGCGCGACCGCGAACAACTCGACGTCGACATCGACGGCGCCGTGATCAAGGTGGACAGCCTCGAGCAACAACGCCGACTGGGAGAACTGTCGCGCTCACCGCGCTGGGCGTCGGCGTGGAAGTTCAAGGCCAGGCAGGCCACCACTCGCCTGCTGGCCATCAACGCGTCGGTGGGACGGCTGGGCACGTTAACGCCGGTGGCAGAGCTGGAGCCGGTAAACGTGGGCGGCGTGGTGGTATCGAACGCCTCGCTGCACAACACCGACGAGATACGCCGCAAGGACATACGCTTGGGCGACCTGGTGGTAGTCGAGCGGGCCGGCGACGTCATCCCCCAGCTGGTCTCATCGCTGGCCGACGAGCGCGACGGCAGCGAAAAGCGCTTTCGCATGCCGCGCAAGTGCCCGTCGTGTCGCTCGCCGATTAAACGCCAGAAGGGCGAAGTCGCCCACCGCTGCAACAACCGCAGCTGTCCCGCGCAACTGCGCGAAACCCTGCGCCACTTTGCCTCGCGCAACGCCATGGACATAGACGGCCTGGGCGAAAAGCTGGTGGCGGTATTCGTAGACAACGGCATGGTGGCCAGTTTTGCCGACCTCTACCGCCTCGACACCGAGGCAGTGGCAGCGCTTGACCGAATGGGCGAAAAATCGGCCGAGAAGCTCGCCGCCGCGATTGACGGCAGTCGCACACGGCCCTTGTCGCGCCTGCTCTTCGCGCTGGGAATACGCCACGTGGGCGAGAGCGCAGCGCGCTCGCTTGCCCGTGCCTTCGGCAGCCTCGATGCTCTTGCCCGGGCCGACGAACAAACGCTCGTAGACATAGACGGGGTGGGCCCCGAGATGGCGGCCTCGCTGCTGGCCTTCTTTGCCGACCCGGCTAACCGAACGATGCTCGATGAGCTCGTGGCGGCCGGCTTGCGCCCGACTCCCGAAACAACCTTGGCCACGTCGGAAGCAAGCGCGCTGTCGGGCAAGACGGTGGTGCTCACCGGCACGCTGTCGATCGCGCGCAACCGCGCCAAGGACCTGGTGCAGGCCGCCGGCGCGACGGTGAGCTCCACGGTGAGCAAGCGCACCGACTATCTCGTTGCCGGTGAAAACCCGGGCTCCAAGCTGCGCAAGGCCGAGCAACTGGGAGTTGAGGTGCTCAACGAAGACGGCCTCATGCGCCTGCTGGGTGGCGAAGGCGCGGGCCCCGATGACCCGGCCGACGAGCAGGCCGAGCTGCCACTGCGGTGAGCGGCGGCGGTGAAGGCAACGCGGGTGAACGTGTGCGCCTGCGCCTGCTGATCAGCGGCCGTGTGCAGGGCGTGGCCTTCCGCTACTGCATGGTCGACCGGTGCCGGCAGCTGGGAGTGGCGGGCTGGGTGCGCAACCTGGCCAACGGCAGCGTCGAGGCCGAGATAGAGGGCGACCCGAAAGCGGTCGAGTGGGCAGTGGCCTGGGCGCGGCAGGGGCCGCCAGCCGCACGGGTGGCCGAGGTCATAATCGACGAGCGCCCCGTGCGCGGACTGGCCGGCTTCAAGGTCAGCTACTGAAGCCAGGGCCACGCAGGTACATACCCCCGCCAGCAGTGGCCGCCTTTTCCTGGCAGGCCCTATCGCCCCCACCCGCCCCCCTGACCGGGGGGGCGGGTGGGGCGTACCTGTGGACAGGAGGGCGGCAGTGGTGGTAGGTTCCCGGGTCGCCGGGGGGGGACCTGCCATGACACTCAAGAACATCTTCGTCGCTATCACCGTTACACTTGCGGCCATCGCCATGGCCGGTATAGGTGACGCCCACGCCGAGCTACTCACCAAGGACCAGCAGAAATGCGTACGCGCCCTGAACAAGGGTATGACGAAGGTCGACGCGACCGTCGCCAAGCAGATCGCCGGGTGCCTGAAGAACCACGCCAGCGGCAAGCCTCTCAGCAAGTCCGATCCCACTCTCGTGACGCTCGAGGGCTGTGCGGTCGCCGACGAAAAAGGAAAAATAGGCAAGGCGACGCAGAAAACGATTGCCGACTTCCAGAAGGCGTGCGTCGGCCTGGACAAGGGGGGCGTGAGCCGCTTCCCCCCCTACGCGGCGACTGATGACTCGACGGTCAACGGCGCCGCTACGACCAAGGCGGTTGAACTCTCTCACGACATTTTCGGAACCGATCTCGACTCTGGAGTTCTCCTGACGGCGTTGGCGGACAAGGCAGGGGCAAAGTGTCAGCAAGGAGTGTGGAAGGCGGCAACGAAGTGCCAATCGACCCGCCTCAAGGAATTTACCTCCTGCGCGAAAGCGGCTTTCAAGAGTGCTTCGGTCGACAGTGCCGAAGAACTCGA
>DBZX01000094.1:551-2686 GCA_002311335.1 bacterium UBP10_UBA1149 | reverse complement strand
GCGCAGGTAGGGCGCCTGCAGGAACGACTTGCGCCAGGCCCCGGCTGCTCCCTCGCGGTTTCCCGCCTGGTCGCGGCGGGTGGCGCCGGCTCCCTCGTCGTGGCTGGCGCCGTGGTCGCGACAGCACTCGAGCGCCCGTGCCATCCACGCGTCGGGTGGGTGGTCGGCGGACTCGAAGCCGACTATGAGGACGTGGTCGTCGCCGTTGCCCGCGCCATTGAGCGCCGCCTCCACCTTGTCGAGCAGCCGCAGGTTGGCGGGAAACAACCCCGACTGCGACACCGCCTGCACGGCCCGCCAGGCCTGCTCGTAGTCGGTAAAACGCAGCGAGGCCGACGCCCGCATGCTGGGCCTGTCCTGCAGCCGCATCCAGGCCTCGGTTATTATTCCCAGCGTGCCCTCCGAACCGATGAACATGCGGTCGGGGCTGGGGCCGGCGCCCGAACCCGGCAGGCGCCGTGACTCTATGCTCCCCGAAGGCGTTATTACCCTGAGCGATTCCACGAAGTCGTCTATGTGGGTGTACAGCGTCGCGTAGTGTCCACCACTGCGCGTGGCGATCCAGCCACCCAGTGTCGAGAACTCAAACGACTGGGGAAAGTGTCGCAGGGTGAGCCCGTGTGGCCGCAGCTGGTCTTCGAGAGCGGGGCCGTAGACCCCGGCCTGTATGCGCGCGGCGCGCGACTCGCGGTCGATTTCGAGCACGCGGTCCATGCGCGACAGGTCGACGGTCACCGTGCCGGCATAGCTGTCACCGACAGCCGGCTCCACGCCGCCCACCACGCTCGAGCCACCACCGAAGGGAATCACGGCCGCGCCCTGGTCACCGGCCCAGTCGAGCAACGAGCACAGCTCGTCTTCGTCGGCCGGATAGGCAACGACGTCGGGCGGGTTGCCGAAATCTCCGGCCAGTCCACGCACGATGTCGCGAAAACTACGCCCGTAGCTGTGCAGCGCGCGCTCGTAGGGCGATTGCGAGCAGGCCTGCTCGAGCGACGAGGGTGGCGACAGGCGCGGCTGGCGCAGTTCGAGGTCTTCGAGCCGCGGTGGAGTGGCGGGTTCGGGGGCATCGACGCCGAAGCGCTCGGCCAGCGCGCCGGCGATGGCGCGACGTTGTTCTTCCGACGGCCCCTCGCCCTCGTAACCCCAGCCCCAGAAACTGCGTTGCCTTGCTGCCATGCTGCCGACACTATCCGGTCGTGGGCCAACCGAAGCAATGGCAGAAGCGGCGACCGCCGCAGGTCAGCGTGCTCATGCCCGTGCGCAACGCCGATGAGTGGCTGCAGGAAGCCCTGGATTCTGTAACCGCGCAGACCCTGGACGACTGGGAGCTGCTGGCGGTCGACGATCACAGCAGCGACGCGAGCCGGTCCGTGCTCAAGGCAGCGGCCGGGCGTGACAGCAGGATACTACTGGTCGCTAACCCGGGCCACGGCATTGTAGACGCGCTCAACTGCGGCCTGCAGTTGGCGCGCGCGCCCTTGATCGCGCGCATGGACGCCGACGATTGTTGCCTGCCCACGCGTCTTGCCGAGCAGCAGCGGGCGTTGCGCGACAACCCGCGCTTGTTCGCCGTTGGTTGCGCTGTTGAGGCTTTTCCTGGCGATCGCATGAACGACGGCATGCGCCGTTATCTTGACTGGCAGGGTTCTCTGACGACCACTGCCGAGCTGGGGCGCGATCGTTTCGTGGAGTGCCCGGTTCTGCATCCGACCCTGATGCTGGATGGCCAAAGACTTCGCGAGCTCGGAGGGTGGTGCAGCCGCGGCTGGCCCGAGGACTGGGATCTCGTGCTGCGGGCGCTGGCCGCGGGGCACGAGCTGGCTTCGTTGCCCGGCCTGCTCTACCGCTGGCGCTTGCACGACGGGCAGTCGTGGCGCAACGACGAGGCATACAGCGAGGAGGCCTTCGCGCGGGCGCGGGCGTACTTTCTCGCCGGTTGGCTGGGCGAAGCCGCGCGCGAGGAGCAGGAATGCTGGCTGCTGGGCGCCGGCCCGGTGGGCAAGACCCTGGCCCGGGGACTGGCCCGCGAGGGGCGCTGCCCGCGGGGCTTTGCCGAGGTCGACCCGCGCAAGCAGGGGGGCTCGGTGCTGGTGGAGGGGCGGCGCGTACCGGTTATCTCAATGCAGGAGCTG
>DBZX01000094.1:0-248 GCA_002311335.1 bacterium UBP10_UBA1149 | reverse complement strand
GCGCCCGATGAAACGGTTGTCACCCTGAAGGCCGACGGCATCCACCGCCAGACGCTGGCCGTGACCAGGCAACGTGCCTGTCAACTCGCCAACGCCCTGGGCAGCCACGGCATCGACCACGGAGACCGCGTGGCGAGTTTCCAGTGGAACAACCACCGCCATCTCGAAATGTACCAGGCCGTGCCCTCGATGGGAGCGGTGCTGCACACGCTCAACCTGCGCCTGGGCCCTACCGACCTCGAGTACAT
>DBZX01000021.1 GCA_002311335.1 bacterium UBP10_UBA1149 | reverse complement strand
GCCACGCCGTCGCAGTCATCGTCAATGCCGTCACAGGTCACGTCGTCGGCAGCTGGCGTGCCCGGGGTACAGGTACTCTCGATTGCTCCCCCCACGCACAATTCCACCCCGGAGGCCGCGCAGGCACCAGTACCACAAGTCACGCTCGCGCCGACAAAATCCTCGTCGAAAAATCCATCGCAATCTTCGTCAATGCCGTCACAGGTCGCATCGTTAGGTGCGCCCACCCCCGTGCAAACGCCCGCAACACAGGTATCCACGGTCGTGCAGGCTACGCCATCGTTGCAGGGCGTCTGGTCGGCTAGCGAGGGGTGCGAACAGGTGCCCGCGCCGTCACAGACATCGTCACTACAGGAGTTACCATCGTCGGTGCACGCGGTACCGGCTGGATCAGCACAGGCCTGTAAAGCCTCGTTGCAGGTATCCCCGCACTCAACGGCCGGGCAAACCACGCCGTCGTGAACAGCACAACTTCCCGCCGAGCAGCTGTCAGTTCCGTTGCAGAATACCCCATCGTCACAGCTTCCTGTTTCAAAGCTACAGGACGCCGAGCAACAGTCGCCTGGCAGGTTGTTGCCATCGTCGCATTGCTCGCCGGCTTCGAGAACACCGTCACCACAGACCGGACCGCCACCACAAACAACTCCGTCGTCCGCCGTACCAGGGACACCGTCGCAACCGCACACCACCTGGGTGAGCGCCTGGCAGACGTTGACCTCCCTGCAGCCTGCGCCCGACGGGTGGTCACCCACCCCTGAACCGATGTAGCAAGCCTGGCCACCCGGTGAGCCCAGCAGGCCGGAGTCAAAAACCAGGTCCAGCACCGGCGCTCCGGCCAGTGCCGACAAGGCCGAACTGCCTGCGCGTACTATGAGTCCAGCACCATCAGGGGGATCGCTGGTGACCGGAAACACACCGGTAGTCGCACCCGTAGAATCCTGGAAAATAAGCGCGATGCAATTCGTCCAGAGGTTTTCGCCGGCATCCTCGAGCTGGAGGTTCACTACGGCGACGGACGGATTATCCGAACACTGGAACGCACCTGCGGCGAGCACATTGTGGTGATCAGCCAGTGATGTTGCGGGGAAAAAGCCCCCTCCCGGGAGTAGCACAAGAAAAAAAACCCAAGCAGCCCCGCGGCAAGACTTCACGGACATACGTCACCTCGTTTACAGGGATCACCGATCCCGTTTTTGACAGAGTGACAGTTTGGCGGGGGGCTGTCTGTCCCCCAAAGGGGTAAATAGAGGGGGCCCGATCAAAAAAACCGCCCCCCCTTTCGGGAAACCGGCGCTTCGCAGCACCAAGGTACTGGCAACGGGTTTTTTACTATACGAAAACTGCCCTGGCCGGTTCTACCGAAGCTGGGAAGATCAGCCGCTCTCGCCCAGCAACTTGACGACCTCGGGATCCCGAGTGCCAACGAGTATGGTCGTGACCGGGCTTTCCTCCCAGGCCTGCAGGCGGTCGAGAATTCGCTCGCGCGGGCCAGCCAGCGACACCGCGTCGGCCAACGCGTCGGGCACCGCGGCTACCGCTTCGTCGCGCTTGCCTTCGAAAAACAAGGATTGGATCTTTTCGGCCGCCTCGGCAAAGCCCAGCCTGCCGATCAGTTCCTTGTGAAAATTGCGCCCCTTGGCGCCCATGCCGCCTATGTAGAAAGCCAGCATGAACTTGACCGTCGAAAGGGCCTGTTCAAGATCATCGTTGATGACCACCTGCACCGAACAGGCGATCTCGAAACCGGGACGCAGGTTCTCAAGCGAGTCAGCGTAGATGTCAAAGCTGTCGGGCGATATGAACAAAGGCAGCCAACCGTCGCAGATCTCGGTCGCCATCTTCACGTTTTTCGGGCCCTCGGCGCCCAGGTAGATCGGCAGGTCGGCGCGCAGGGGCTTGTTGATGAGTTTGAGCGCTTTTCCGAGGCCGCTGCCGCCGTCGAGCGGCAGCTGGTAGTGGTTGCCGTCAAAGGTCACCGGGCCCTCGCGCTTGAGCATAGTGCGAAGCAACTCTATGAACTCGCGGGTGCGGGCCATCGGGCGCGGAAACGGTTGCCCGTACCAGCCCTCCACGACCTGCGGACCCGACACGCCGATGCCCAGGATGAGGCGGCCTCCCGACAGGTGGTCCATCGTCATGGCAGTCATCGCCGTGCAAGCAGGCGTGCGCGCCGATATCTGCACCACCGAGGTGCCCAGCTTTATGCGACTGGTGCGCGCTCCTACCCAGCTCAGGTACGAGATCGCGTCCGAGCCATAGGCCTCGGCCGTCCACACCGAGTCAAAGCCAACGTCCTCGGCCAGCTTTACCAACTCGATGGGATCCTCGGGTCCCATCATCCAGTAGCCCAGCTGCAGTCCGAACTTCACGACATCCACCTCCCGATCGGGGTGTTCCAGAGAAAATTGATCGCCTTGCGCATACCGTCGGCGCCCTTGGCGTCAAACGGGTACCACATCTGCTCGCGGTCGTTGTTAAAGCGGTTGATGACCACCGGCATCAAGTGACTGTATCCGAGCAACCCGCTCTCGGAGTTGACCGAGCCCACGCCGCTCTGCTTGAGTCCGCCGAAGGGGGCCTCGGTGACGCCGTAGACGATCTCGGAATCGTTCACACAGGCAGATCCCGATTCGATCTGCCTGGCCAGCGCGAGCCCCTTGCGCTTGTCGCCCGTCCACACGCTCGAGCTCAGGCCGTAATCGCTGTCGTTTGCCAGGCGCAGGGCCTCTTCTTCGTCGCTCACTTTCATGACCGCCACCACAGGCCCAAATGTCTCTTCTTTCATCAGGGCCATGTCGTGGGTCACGCCGGTAACGACGGTGGGCTCAAAATACAAACCCTCGATATCCTTCACCCGCCCTCCCCCGAGCAGCACCGTCGCGCCTTTCTCCAGCGCGTCGGCGAGGTGACTCTCGATGACCTCCAGTTGAGGGGGCCAGATTATAGGCCCCATATCGGCGTCGGCGCCGGGTGTTATAGCGCTGCAGTGCTCGACGACCTTGTCGACGAATTCGTCGTATATTTCTTCGACAACGTAGATGCGCTCGACCGCCATGCACACCTGCCCGGCGTTCATGCAGGCCCCGAACACGGTGCCCGCGGCAGCCCTGTCGAGATTGGCGTCGGCGCAAACGATGGCTGGGTCCTTGCCGCCCAGTTCCAAGGTGCAGGGGATGAGCCTTCGCCCGCAAGCCTCGCCAATCTTGCGGCCGGTGCGCACGCTGCCGGTGAACGAGATCTTGTCGACGTCGGCGTCTACCAGCGCGGCACCGGTTTCTCCGTCACCCGGCAACACCTGCAGTACACCCGGCGGCAGACCGGCTTCCTCGAAAATCGAGCCCACCATTGCGCCCGTGTTGGGCGTGACTTCCGACGGCTTGAGCAGCACCGCATTACCCGCCAGTAAGGCCTGGGCCACGGGATTCACCGACAGGATAAAGGGGCCATTCCATGGCGTTATGACTCCCACCACCCCAAGCGGCCTGTGCAACAGGTGCAGGCTCTTCATGGGCCCGAGCAGGTGCATCCAGCGGCGCCGATCGCGCAGCACCCGGGGCGCCCGCTTGGCAGCCCAGGTCAGTGCGTCGCAGGCGGCGAGCACCTCCATGGCCAGTGTTTCCTGGGCCGTACGGCCGGTCTCCGACATCGACATCGCTGCTATTTCTTCGCTGCGACGAACTATGACCTTGACCGCCTTCTGTACAAGCGCGGCACGGTCCTTCAGTGACACCCGGGCCCAGGCCGGTTGCGCGGCCCTGGCAGCCTTTGCCGCGGCGTTCACGTCGTCAGCCGTGCTCACCTCGATGACACCTAGTTCCTCCATCGTGGCCGGGTTCTTGAGTGACAAGCGCCGCCTTCCCGACGATCCCCGCTCTACTTCTTCAACTATTGCCATCTATGCCAGCCCTCCGCAGACCGAAAACCAGCACTGTAGCTGTGGGTCACGCCACAGCAAAGTCACGGCCCACCGCGCGTAGGAAACCCCGGGGGCTGCGCGCCGTCGCCCAAGGTGATAAACTCCAGTGGAGTGCTCGTGACGGGAGGGAGTAGATGAAAAAGGCAGATTTTTTGAAGCTGGTGACCGTGTTCGGCGCCGCAGCGCTGCTGACGATAGGCGGTTGCACCAACAAGGAGGCCGATGCGCCCGGCGACGCCAGCAATGCCGCTGATGAAGCCGAGGTCAATGCAGCACCGGCCGATACCGTGACCACCGACAGTGGACTGGTCTACGAGGTACTCATAGCCGGCGACGGACCCAAGCCGGGACCGTCGGACTCGGTGACGGTGCACTACCGCGGCACGCTGCTCAACGGCAAGGAGTTCGACAGCTCCTACTCGCGCGACAAGCCAGCCACCTTTGGCGTCAGCCGGGTTATAAAAGGATGGACCGAGGCCCTGCAGCTGATGGAGGTGGGCTCAAAGTGGAAGCTGACGATCCCGCCCGAACTGGCCTACGGCAAGCGTGGAGCCGGCAGAGATATCGGCCCGGACGAAACCCTGTTATTCGAAGTCGAGCTGCTGAAGATCAACTGACGTTGCAGGCCAGGCCCACGGACTCGCCGGCCACTGCCTCGCTTCAGAAAGTCCACAGCGTCCACCAGCGCGGCTTGAAGCGCTCCTCGCAGGCCGGTAGCTGACGGCGGTACTGGTCGGCGCGACGTTGCACCTTGCGGGCCACGTCGACCAGCCACTGCTTGCCTACATAGCTGCGACGGCTGTAGCCACCATCTCCCTCGTGGTAGGCGAGGTACAGG
>DBZX01000020.1:11016-22698 GCA_002311335.1 bacterium UBP10_UBA1149 | reverse complement strand
GTCGTTGACGTCGCAGGAGCCCGCACCATCGCAGGTATCAGGATTGGTGCATTCGGTGTCGCTGGCGCTGCCGCAGGTAAATCCCAGGGTCTCGTCGTTAGCCAGGCAGCTGCCACTGCCGTCGCAGGTGTCGGGATTGGTACACTCGGTGTCGCTGCCGTCGCCGCAGCTGGTGGCCACGGGGGTGTTTGCGGTCCCGCCGCACACCGAGGAAACGCATATATCATGGAAGGTGCACGTGTTGCCGTCGTCACAAGCTACGCCCGTGTCGTAGCGCATAGTGAAGTTGGTAAGCGTGCCCGGGTCCCCGTTTACGACCTGTATGCCGTCGGATCCTGCCGCGTTTTCAATGCCGATGGAGTGAGTGTCCCCGTCGGGGACAGCAGACAGGTATCTCACCTCTATATTGTTGGCGCCTTCGAACAGCACGAGTTGAAAACTCACGGCCGAGCCACCACCGAAGTGCTGTATGTTGGTAAACTGCACGATGAAGCGCCGCTGCGGTGAAGAGCCTAGTGTTTCGTAATGTATGGTTCCGCCCAGGGTCGGGTTCAGATCCTCGGCAAAGGCCATGATCGCCGCATTCGGGGCAGCGGCGTTGGGGATAGCAACGGCAGCGAAGGGGCAGGCGGTGTTGGTAAAGGAAAACAGGCCGTTCGCGCAGACGCTCAGCAACGTGTAATCGGTGCCGTAAAAGCTGAATGTAAAACCCAGTGCCTCGGTGGAAGCACCGTCATCTGCCAGGTTAAGCGCCGTGCCGCTGGAGGCGATGTCTTCGTAAGTAAAACTGCTGGGGCCGCCAGGATCGTCGGAGTCGTCGCAACGGTAGGTGCCGTCTTCGCCGCAACCGCCAGCCTGGGCGCTCGCATCGATGTGTCCGCAAGTACCGGCACCGTCGCACACGTCGGTGGTGCACGTGATGGCATCGTCGGAGCAGGGCGTGTTGACCGTGTCAAAGCAGTTATTGGCCGCCTCGTCGCAAGTGGCGTTACATTCGCTACCCCCGCTGCACGGGTCGCCGGCGTGGTTGCTGCAACTGCCGCCGCTGCACGTGTCGGAGCCGTTGCAGAACAGGCCGTCATCGCAGGCGCTGCCGTCTGCTCCTGAGATGCAGGGGCCGTCGACTGTTACGCTGATGTTGTCGACCCTGATCCAATCGCTCACATCTTCGTTGACCACGAACACCGTAACCTGGCTTGTCGTGGCATGGACGTATTGATCGGCATCAATGCTTATAGTTTTACTGATAACAGCGTCGTTCGTGCCTGTATCGGAGCCTATTATCGTGTAGGAGCCGGTGGTGTAGTTCCACAGGTAGACCCAGCCGAAATCTCGCGAATCGTTCCTGCCTATTTCAGCTGAAACCGTTATCTCGGTGATGTCGGAGGCATTTTCGTCCAGGTATAACTCAAAAATTATGGCAGCGTTGTCGCCGGAATTAGGGTCTGCGGTCTGGTATCGGGAGTCATCCGAACCAACCAGGTTGGCGTACTCGGCCGTGGATGCTTCGGAGAACAGGCTCCAACCGCCGATGGTGTCGCGCCGGGCGCTGAAGGTGCCATTGGAAATGGTCGAATCGGGTTGGTCTATTTCACCATCTTCGGCCGTGAAGGTAGCCGAGGGGCTGGTGATCCCGTCGTAGGTGTAAGTTTTGCCCGGCAGTGGTGGACAAGCTGGGCAAGAAGCTCCGGAGCAGGTTCCCACTCCGCCGAAATTCAAACCCGAACAAGCGGTGCCTCCGTCGCAGGTGATCTTCCACTGGCTCGTGTCCGCGCCTGCCTGGAGATTGATGGTGGCATCCTTGCAGGCATCTGTTCCCGTGCAAAGGATGTGGCCGCTTTCGCTCGCCGAAGTGAACTGTGCGCTTCCCGAGCAGGAGGCCCCGCCGTCGCATACTATCGCGCAAAAAGAACCTGCTCCGGTCGGGCACGCATTTCCGATGTTACTTTGATCCTTGCAGGCATCCGAACCCACGCAATTTTCTGAGCCGCAGGCCGCACCAGCGGGGCTTGCGAACAAGAAGATCCCGAAGACAAAGGCAAAAAGAGAACAGACGGCCGGGGACAGTCGGACTTCGGGAAGTGTATTGAAGATAGAAAGCGGACCAAGAAGCCGACGCCTGTTACGCCCTGGAACAGGACCGCTCCTGTTATAGACCTTCACCGCCGAGTGATAAACCTCGGGTAACGGCAATAAACCGACGGCAAACCCTGTCCACGATGACAGCGTTGTTTTAACTACAAGTACTTTATACACGGGAAGCTCCCCCCTCAGTTGGTTTCCACAAACCGAGCTCTACGTCCCAGCAATGGATAGCCTCCCACGTAAGCACGATTTCTGTCAACGATTTTCCCGCGTTTTTTCCGTCCGCGTATAGTTTTTTTCTCTTTTTGTCCCCCATGCGGGGGGGGGCTGAGGGGGTTGGGGGGGACGGCTTGTACCGCAGCAGGGTCACTGGGCTGACCCCGGCTTCGTTTGAAAACGGGGTCAGCTCCAGCGGGATCAGTAACGCTGGGTCCACGACAGGCGAAGCGTGTAGTCGGCTGTCGTTGTTGTGAACGAACTGCCCGACTTGTCCCAGGCCTGGTTGGCCACCAGCGACAGCTCTCGCCCGGGTTCGGGAATCCAGCGCAACCGGCTGTTAAGCGTCGGCTGGTCGCCCTGGTTGTCCCACTGCACGAGGTTGCGCCAACTAACCCGCGTTGACGGGTTCACGTCGAAACCGAGTCGTGACAGGTGGATGCTGAAGTCGCCCTCGGGAAGCTGCGCGTCTATGTACTGGTGTTCCCAGGACAGGAAGAAATGCGGCGAGGGGCGCAATTCCAGCACGGCCGCGGTGTTGACCATGTTCCCTGAATAGAACTCACCCCACTTGACGTGAAGCTTGCCCGCCACCGGTCGCGTTGGGCTGGTGTCGAGGCGCACCGCCGGCCGCTGGTAGCGGTAGTCACCGGGCGGGATGATGGTGCCCACGACTATCTCAAAGGGCTCGCTGGTGTCTTCTTCGAGAAACGACCACGCGAAGCTGAGCTTGTCGCCGGCCTGGTTGCTGAGGACGAGATAGTCAACGTCTACTTGGACGCTTTCCAGCTTATCGCCGGTGTCGGTCACCGTTCGCGCCGTGAATCCACTGTCGACGTGGCGAATAGGACCACTGCCAGGGCGGTGTCGATACCTGAGGTTTGCACGGTAGTCGCGAATGCCGGTGCGGTTGGCGAAACCCAGCGCAGGCAGGAAGTCTTCCTGCAGTTCGGCAACCGATGCCCCGGCGTTCCAGCGATCGTTGGGCCAGTCAACCGATACGCCCCAGGCCAGTTCCTTGTCGCCGACAGGTGGTTCGCCGGTCGGTGGATCGGTCCAGCTTTTCTGGGCCCAGGCCCTGGCCACCAGCACCTGGTCACCGGCGACACGGCTGTCGCGGTAGCGGTAGTCCAGGCCCGCCAGCGTGTTGTCGCCGTCGCTCAACGGGTCGCCGTGAGTGGCAATGAAGCCGGCTCGCGATTTGCTGCCGAGGTCGCGCGTCGCCCTGGCCACGGTGAGGTTTTTTGAGTCGACCTGCGCCGAATCTCCTACCACGACGTCGAGCAGGCCCAGGTCCCAGGGCCCGACGTGACCGGCGAGCTTGGCACCAACAACAAGGTCGACCGGCTGGGCGTCGGCGTCAAGTCCGATTCGGCGGGAGAAAAACGGCGTACCGTTCTGCTTGAGGCCTCCGAACTCGAAGACCCCTGCGTCCTCGATAAAGAAATCCCTGGTCTCGGGAAAGAACAACGAGAAGCGCGTCAGGTTGGTTTGCCTCAGGTCGACATCGGCGTCGGAAAAATCAGTGTTGGCCGTGAACGCAGCCGTCATTGAAGGCGTCACCCGGTAAAACACGTCGACCGAGGGCTCCATGGCCAGGTCGGCATCGCCGGCCGCCGCGTTCCAGCGGCTGCTCATCGCCAGCGAGGGCTGTATGTCCAGGCCCAATCCCTGCTGTATTCCCTCCAACCCCTCCATGGTTCCGTAATTGGCGGGGTCGGTGATGCTGTAGGACTGCGAGATCGAACCCCACTTTATTTTCTCTTTGCGGCGGCGGATGTGGCGTTCGATTTCGAGGCCCCAGCGTGTCGAGTCGGCGTCCAGGCTCACGCTCTTGAAAGGAATCGCCATTTCGGTCGACCAGCCGTGCTCGTCAATGATCGAGTCTGCCGACCAGATCGCGTCCCACTCGTGCCGGTAAGTGGTCTGGTTTTCGGCCCGTCCTTCGCTGCTGGTGCCGAGGGGAGTGACCTGGAACAGGTAGGCGTTGCGTCGATCGAACAGGGTGTCGAGCATCACGTTTATGCGCGCCTCGCTCAGCAGGAAGGAGTCTTTGACCAACTGGTGCGCGACTATCTTTTCCGGCTCGCTGTCGAAGCAGCGCACGCCTATGTAGATGTTGTCGTCATCGTAGGCGAGGTAGGCCACCGTGCGCTCGCTGGGATCAGCACCCTCGACCGGCTCAACCTGTCGGAAGCTGTCGATGACGGCGGCGTCCTGCCACGTGGCGTCGTCCAGGTGGCCGTCTATTACGGGTGGATTGTCAGTGCGGGTTATGGTTACCAGCGGGCGCGGGTAATCCGTTGCTTCTGCACTGGACGGGCAGAGCGGGGCCACGCACACCAGCGCGACGGCAGCGTGGGCGAGTAATCGGCGGGCAGGTCCCTGGTAGTAGTGTGCGTTATCTTCTAACACGCGAACTGGCTGGGCGGTGTGCCGGTCACGGCAAGTCGGCCACGGAAGCGTGATACTGCCGCTCCCCGGTAGCGTTTACAACGGGTTTCAGGCGCCGGTGACTGGACACCCCTGTGCCGGGCTGGCAGAACACGGGTTGCATGTCGGGTGAATCAGTACTCATAGCAAACCGCGGGGAGGTGGCGCTGCGCGTTGCGCGCGCGGCTGCCGAGCTAGGACTGCGCACGGTAGCCGTTTACGCAGGCGACGATTCGCGATGCCTGCACCTGCGCGTGGCCGACCGGGCCCGTCGTCTCGAGGGCAACGGCGTGGCCGCTTATCTCGACGGGGAACAGCAGCTCGCCATCGCCGTGGACGAGGGCTGCACCTTGCTGCACCCGGGCTACGGATTCCTGGCCGAAAACGCCGGCTTTGCCTCGCTGGCGGCCGAGCGCGGCGTGGTTTTCGTGGGACCCGCGCCCGCGACCCTCGAGCTACTGGGCGACAAGCCTCGCGCACGCGCGCTGGCCCGGCGCCTGGGAGTGCCGGTGTTGGCCGGAAGCGAAGGCGAGCTCGATCTCGCCGGGGCCCAGGCGTTCCTGGAATCGCTGGGCAAGGGCTCAGCGATGATGGTAAAGGCCGTCGCCGGGGGTGGCGGAAGGGGCATGCGAGCGGTGTACAGCGCCGACGAGGTCGAGCAGGCCTGGCAGCGCTGCCGGTCGGAGGCCGAGTCGGCCTTCGGGCACGGCGGGCTGTACGCCGAGCAACTGGTCAGGCGAGCGAGACACTTCGAGGTGCAGGTGCTGGGCGACCAGCACGGTGGCCTGGTGGTGCTGGGTGACCGCGAGTGCAGCCTGCAGCGGCGTCACCAGAAACTCGTGGAGCTGGCCCCGGCTGTCGCCTTGTCCGATGGGCAGCGAAAACAGATGAGCGACGCCGCCGTCCTGATGGCCCGCGAGCTCGATTACACGGGCCTGGGCACCTTCGAGTTCCTGCTCGACCTGGACGCTGGCGATAACGGCGAGTTGTTTTTCATAGAGGCCAACCCGCGCCTGCAGGTCGAGCACACGGTCACCGAGCAGGTAACGGGCCTCGACCTCGTCAGCCTTCAACTACAGGTCGCCCGCGGCGCCAAGCTGTCTGAGCTGGGCGTGGATGACGTCAGGCAGCGCGGCATCGCGCTGCAGGTCAGGATCAACGCCGAAAGGCAGCAGGCCGACGGCAGCGTGCTTCCCTCGGGCGGAACGCTGGCCGTGTTCGACCCGCCCGCAGGGCCGGGCCTGCGCGTCGACACGCTCGGCTACACCGGCTACGAGGTCGCCGGGGCCTACGATTCGTTGCTGGCCAAGCTGGTCGTCACCAGGCCGTCGGGAGATCTCGGCGAGCTGCTGGCGACGGCCTACCGGGCGCTTTGCGAATTCAGGGTGGAGGGGGTGGCCACCAACATCGGCTTTCTGCAGAACCTGCTGCAACACGCCGAGGTAGAGGCGGGCAACTGGTACACCGGGCTGCTGGGCGACCACGGCAGTGAGCTTTCGGCCAACGGCGACGGCAAGCATCGGCGCCTGTTTTTTGAGGACGACGCTGTCCCGGCGCTGCCTGCTGACGGCGGATCAGTCGCCGACGCGGGTGAGCGGGTCCTGTGCTCGGCCATGCCGGGCACGGTGGTTTCGCTGGCCGTCGAGGTCGGACAGGTGCTGGCCGCCGGCGACGAGTTGCTGGTGATGGAGTCAATGAAGATGGAGCACGTGATCGCGGCTCCAGTGGCGGGCGAACTGCTGGTGATCGACGTGGCCGCCGGCGACACGGTGACCGAGGGACAGCGCTTGCTGCTCATAAAAGAGAAGCAGGTCGAAGCGACAGCGCCGGTGACCGAAGAGGCTCCTGATCTTGAACGCGTCCGGCCCGATCTCGCCGAGGTCGTCGAAAGGCACGCCTTCGGGCTGGATGAAAACCGCCCCGACGTGGTCGCGCGTCGTCGCAAGACCGGGCAGCGTACCGCCCGCGAGAACGTGGACGATCTCTGCGATGCGGGGTCCTTCGAAGAATACGGCGCGCTGGTGATCGCCGCCCAGCGCGGCCGCCGCGAGATGGATGATCTTATACGCAAGACGCCGGGCGACGGCATGGTCTGCGGCCTGGGGCGGGTCAACGGCGATGTTTTTGCCGACGACTCGTCGCGCTGCGTGGTCATGTCCTACGACTACAGCGTGCTGGCCGGCACCCAGGGCATGCTCAACCACCGTAAGAAGGATCGCATGTTCGAGATCGCGCGCGAGCAGCGGCTGCCGGTGGTCATCTTTACCGAGGGCGGGGGAGGGCGGCCCGGCGACACCGACGCGCCCGGCGTGGCCGGTCTCGACTGCCTGGCCTTTCGCTACTTTGGCGAGCTCAGCGGGCTGGTTCCGCTGGTGGGCGTGAACTCGGGCTACTGTTTTGCCGGCAACGCCGCGTTGCTCGGTTGCTGCGACGTCATCATCGCCACGCGTAACTCGAGCATCGGCATGGGCGGGCCGGCCATGATAGAGGGCGGCGGCCTGGGGGTCTTTCACCCCACCGAGGTTGGCCCGGCTGCCGTGCAATCGGCCAACGGCGTGGTCGACGTGCTGGTCGACGACGAAGAGCAGGCCGTGGCAACGGCCAAGCGCTACCTTTCTTACTTCCAGGGCCCGGTCGATGACTGGCAGGCAGCCGACCAGCGCCTGCTCAGGGAGGCCATACCCGAAAACCGCCTGCGCGTTTACGACGTGCGCTCGGTCATTGAGACGCTGGCCGACGAGAACTCGGTGCTCGAGCTGCGCGCGGGCTTCGGAGCGGGCATGGTCACGGCGCTCGCGCGCATAGAGGGACGCCCGCTGGGCATACTGGCCAACAACCCCGGCCACCTGGCCGGGGCCATAGACCCCGACGGGGCCGACAAGGCCGCGCGTTTCATGCAGCTGTGCGATGCTTTTGACCTGCCCGTACTCAGCCTCTGCGACACGCCGGGCATCATGGTCGGACCCGAGATAGAAAAACTCGCCAATGTCAGGCACGCCTCGCGCATGTTCGTGGTTGGCGCGAGCATGACGGTGCCCTTCATGACGATAGTGCTGCGCAAGGGCTACGGCCTGGGGGCGCAGGCAATGGCGGCCGGCAGCTTTCACGCTCCGCTGTTCACGGTGTCCTGGCCCACCGGCGAGTTCGGCGGCATGGGCCTGGAGGGAGCCGTCAAGCTGGGATTTCGCAAGGAACTCGAGGCCGTCGACGATCCGCAGGAGCGCCGCGAGCTTTACGAAAAGATGGTCGCGCGCGCCTACGAGGTGGGCAAGGCCGTCAACATGGCGTCGCACTTCGAGATCGACGACGTTATCGATCCCGCCGATTCGAGACAACGCGTCGTGTCGGCGCTGAGGTCGGTGCCGGATCCCGCGCCGCGCACTGAAAAGAAGCGTCCCTGTATTGATACCTGGTAGACCGCGATAAATAAGGAGGCAGGTAGTGTTGCAAGGACTTTTTCCTCACCAGGTCAACAACGACTACCGGGGTCACCCGCTGGCCTTGTGGCTGTTCTACCCGATAACGCTGATTACGCTGGGACGCAGCCTGGTTCACGTCTTTCGTGCGGACGGCGGCGCCCAGTCCATAGCCACCATCCCTCTGGACAGTTACCCCGTCGAAGCCGCCGCAGCGGTGGTGACGATCTTCGCCCTGTGGGGATTGTCGCAGCTGTTGATCGGTCTGCTCTATGTGCTGGTGCTGTGGCGTTATCGAGCGCTGCTGCCGCTGATGTACCTGTCGCTGATCGTCGAGTACCTGGGCCGCATGGCCATAAGCAACTGGAAACCGATAGTCACGCTTGAGACTCCGCCGGCCGTTCCGGGCGGCTACCTTATCATTGTCGTGTCGCTGGTCATGCTGGTGCTGTCGCTGCGACGGACCCCGGCAGCAGACGGCTGACCGCGGCGGCCGCGGATCAGTCGCGTCCCAGTATGGCGATGCCGCAGGCAGTGGGATGGCCACCAAGGTTGTGTGACAGGGCCAGCCGGGGGTTTTTGACCTGGCGTTTTTCTGCGCGGCCCTGCAGTTGAAGCGTGTTCTCGTAGATCATGCGTACGCCGGTAGCCCCGGTGGGGTGTCCGAAGGCCTTCAGGCCTCCGTCGGTGTTCACCGGCAGGTCGCCGCCCAGTTCGAATTTGCCGTCGGCTATGTGTTCCTTTGCGCTGCCCTTGTCGCAGAACCCGAGGTCCTCGTAGGCCAGCAGCTCGGTCAGTGAAAAGCAGTCGTGCACCTGGGCAACGCCGATCTCGCTGCGCGGATCGCTAATACCGGCCTGCGCGTAAGCATCGGCCGCGGCCCAGCCGTTGGGTTTCCACGACAGGAAGTCATTGCCGGGATCTTTCTGCGGATTGGGGCCCGAGCTGATGGTGACGGCCTTGACCAGCACCGGGTCGTCGCGGAATCCACGTGCGAGGTCGGTGCGGGACAGGACAACGGCCGCCGCGCCGTCGGTCTGCGCCGCACAGTCGTACAGGCCGAAGGGCCAGGAGATCATGCGCGCGCTGAGCACGTCGTCGACGGTGATCTCCCGCTTGAGCCAACTGCGCGGGGCCAGCGTGCCGTTGTGGTGGTTCTTGACGGCGATGCGCGCGAGGTCCTCGCGGCCGGCCCCGTAGCGGTCAAAGTAGGTCGCCGCGCAAAGAGAAA
Organism: bacterium UBP10_UBA1149; assembly: GCA_002311335.1. Taxonomy (GTDB): domain Bacteria; phylum Desulfobacterota; class Binatia; order UBA1149; family UBA1149; genus UBA1149. The sequence continues at coordinate 13,317 of DBZX01000020.1, read as the reverse complement.
ACCAGCCGGCGGGTGTCTTGGGCAGGTCGCGTACGCTGTCCATCATCACCGTCGGACCCGAAACGCCGCGGTCCTTGGGCTTGTCGTAGCCGACCACCAGCACGGTGTCGTACAGCCCCGAGGCGATAGACATTACACCGTAGCGAAACGCGTCGGTGCCGGTGGCGCAGTAGTTAGAGACCATGCTGACCGGTCGCTCGAACAGCTTGAGCGCGTCGGCGCACTCGTGCGGCCCCTGCGTGGTGTAAAGGCTGCCGGTGAATACAGCCTCTATTCTTTTCTGTGGTTCGTCTATGCCCGCGTCGGCGTAAGCCTCGTAGGCGGCGTCTACGATCATGTCGGATGGAGACTGATCCCAGTTCTCGCCAAAGGGGCAGCAGCCAACACCCACTATCGACACCTTGTCGCGAAGCGCGTCCTTGCCCATTACCGGCCCTCGCTTGTTGCCGGCTCGGCGGCCGGTGTTGCTTTCCAGTAGTAGTTCGGTCGCCCGCCCGCGCGGTGGATACAGCGGAACTCGAACTCCAGCGGCATGCCGAGGCTGACGTCGTCGGGTACGCAGTTGACCAGTTGCATGTGCACGCGCGCGCCCTCGACGTCCACTATGCCTGCTACGGTGGGCGGGGTGGGCGTGGGGAAAAAATAGTCGAAGGTCCAGGTAACCAGCTTCCCGCTACGGTCCGAAAGGCGGGTTACATCAAAATCGTCGCGGGCGAAGCAGCTTTCACACACGCGTTGGACGGGAAACTGCACGGCGCCGCAGGAGCGGCAACGCTGGCCACAGAAAGCGAGGTTGCTGTCGCGCTCGCGGAAGTGGACGGTAGCCGAAAGTCCCGGTCCTGCCTGGGCTTCCCACTCGCTTGTCCCCAGGTCCCTGGCCTTGAGATACTGGGCGTAGTCGGCCACCGGTTGTCGCCTTTCCAGGTGCCACTCCACTCCTCGTCGTGCCGGCAGTTGCTCTATTCCGTCGGTGACCTTGAGCGCGAGTGCATCGGCGCCGTCGCCGTAGTTGGCTACCAGTATGCGTTCACCCGGTCGTGCGTTCTCGAGCGCGGCTACCAGTTGCAGGGGTGCGAAGGCCACTCCGGCGTTGCCCAGGCGACCAAAGAAAGCGTCGGTGAGCTGCCCCTCGGAAAGACCGAGGGTGCGTGCGACGTCCGCCCGACTGCGGTGGTCGGGGCCGTACAGGGCGACCTTGTCGTAGTCGCTTACCGAGTCGTCGCCGTCGGCCAGCAGGCCATCGACCGCCTCGGCCATGCGAGGCGCGTAGCCTTCCTGCACGACGAAGCGGTCTTCCCAGCTGTGCACGAAGTCATCCCCCTCGCTGCGCCACACGTCGACAATCTCGTCGGTGACAGATCGAGAAGCTTCCATGGTGGCTATGGCCGAATCCTTCGACACCAGGAACGCGGCCGCGCCGTCGCCACTGTTGCGCTCCAGTCCGGAACCCGGGGCACCCATTCGGCAGTCGGACGCGATGACCAGGACGCACGTGGCCGAACCCGCGTCGATGGCATCGGCCGCCGCCCGCAGGGCGGTCGTGCCGGCGCGCAGCGAGTTCGAGTAGTCGGTGGCCTGGAGCTCACGTCCGAGGTCCAGCGCTCGCGCGATCAGTGCCGCGCCCTGTTTCTCCCTGAACGGGTAACTGGTCGATGCGAAGTAGACCGCGTCGACCCGCTCGCGGGAAAACCCGGCCAGGCAGCTAGCACCGGCCGCCACCGCCATGGTGACGCTGTCCTCGTCGTTCCACGCCACCGCTTTTTCGGGACCGCCGTCGCGCGGCGCACGGCCGGACAGGGCATCCAGGGAAAGCCGGTGGGGTGGTACGTAGGCGCCGTAAGAACTTATTCCTGCCATGGCGATTTCGCTGCTTCAGCTACCCATCTTGAGGCCGGCTACGCTGCTGCCGAAAATGTCGGTGGCGATCGCGTCGCCAATGCGACGCGCGTCCCAGCGCTGTGGGTCTTTTCCTGCTTTTACGGGTGAGCCCAGTTGCCACGAGCGGTAGTGGGCTATTTCGTCACCCACCGCGCGGAAGACCTGCCCGGTAACGTGCGAGGCTTCGTCGCTGGCCAGCCACGCCACCACCGGTGCCGAGTTCCCGGGGTTCAGCTTGCTGAACTCTTCACCCACTTCGTTGGCCTCCAGCGTTTCGATGCCCTGGAAGGTTTCGGTGACAAGGCGCGTGGCTCCACCAGGTGCCACCGCGTTGGCTCGCACGCCGTAGCGCTTGCCCTCCAGCGCCGTGATCATGGTGAGCGAAGCAATGCCTCCCTTGGCGGCGCCGTAGTTGGCCTGTCC
>DBZX01000020.1:4782-10918 GCA_002311335.1 bacterium UBP10_UBA1149 | reverse complement strand
CATGTTGAACGTGCCCTTCAGGTGTACGGCGATCACGCTGTCGAAGTCGTCCTCAGTCATCCTGACGATAGAGGCGTCACGCAGTATGCCCGCGTTGTTGACCACTATGTCCAGTCCGCCCCAGGTGTCGATGGCCAGGGCTACGCAGGCCTCGGTGTCGTTCCAGGACGATACGTTGGCATTGTTGACGACCGCTTCGCCACCGGCCGCCTTGATGAGGTCGGCGGTCTCCGCGGCGGGACTGTCGTCGCTGCCCTGGCCGCCGGAGTCGGTGCCGAGGTCGCTGACGACCACGCGCGCGCCGTGGGCGGCGAGTTCCATGGCCTCGCCGCGGCCTATGCCGCGGCCAGCGCCTGTCACGATCGCGATCTTTCCTTCAAGCAGGGCCATCTTCAAGAGCCTCCAGCGGGTCCATCGTTTCGTCCCCGGTTCAGTCGGTCACGCGCGGGCGTACATGGCAACCACGCAGGCCCCGCCCAGGCCGAGGTTGTGTTGCAGTGCGGCGCTTACGTTGTCTACCTGCCGCTTGTCCGCTTCGCCGCGCAGCTGCCAGGTCNNCTCGGCGCACTGGGCCAGCCCGGTCGCACCGATGGGGTGCCCCTTGGAGAGCAGGCCCCCCGAGGGGTTGACCACCCAGCGCCCACCGTAGGTGCACGCGTTTTCTTCCACCAGCCGTTCGCCTTCGCCCTCGGGGCACAGGCCGAGCGCCTCGTAGGTGATCAGTTCGTTGGTGCTGAAGCAGTCGTGCAGTTCTATGACCTGCACGTCGTCGGGGCCCAGGCTGGTTTCATCGTAAACCTGCCGGGCCGCGCGCTCGGCCATGCCCATGCCCGCCACGCCTATGGCGCCGCGCTCGAAGTCCTCGGCCCGGTCGGTGGTAAGCGCCATTGCGAGTATATCGATCGCGCCGGGGTGGGGGTGGGCCTGCAGGTAGCGCTCGGACACGACCACCGCGGCTGCCGCGCCATCGCTGGTCGGGCAGGCCTGCAGCAGGGTCAGCGGGTCGTACACCATGCGTGACTCGAGGACCTCTTCGAGGGTGCAGGCTTCCTGGTACTGCGAGCGCGGGTTATTGACCGAGTGCAGGTGGTTTTTTACCGAGATCTTCGCGAAGGTTTCCGGCTTGGTGCCATATTTTTTCATGTGGTCGCGGCCGGCATCCCCGAAAACGCGTGCGGCGATCGGGGCCTTTTTTTCTCTCTCGGTCTCCTCGGCGACCGCTTCCATGCCGGGCATCTGTTTTTCGATCGGGCCCTTCTTCATCTTTTCAAAACCCAGGGCCAGCGCGGCGTCGGCCTGCCCGCTGCGTACGGCGCAGTAAGCCATGTAAAGGGCAGTCGAACCGGTAGAGCAGTTGTTGTTGACGTTGAACACGGGGATACCCGTCATGCCGATTTCGTATAGCGACTGCTGGCCCAGCGTACTCATGCCGTTGAGGTAACCGCAGTAGGCCAGTTCTATGTCTTCGTACGCGGTACCGGAGTCGGCCAGCGCGTCGCGCGTGGCACTGCGCGCGAGATCCTTGGCGTCGCTGTCGCAGCGGGCGAACCTGGTCATGCCAACTCCAATGACGAATGCGCGTTGGGTAAAATTACTGGCCATTGTTTTCTACTCCAGGCTGTTGGAATCGAGGCGGTCGCCCTTGTCGGCCAGTGTTGTCGGTGGGCAAGGGTGCGTCAAGAACGCGATCGGCCCCGTAAAGAACGCTAACCGCTGAAAAGCAGTTGCCCGAGGCGGTCCAGGTGGTAGCCGGAGGGGCCCATGAAGGCATCACCGGCGTAAGCCCGGCGCAACCTGAAGTGCAGGCCGTGTTCAAAGGTGTACCCCGTGCCAGCGTGAACCTGCATAGCGGTGCGCGCCACGCTGCGGGCGGCAAGGCCGGCCTCTGCCTTGGCCACGTGTACGGCCCGGTGGCGGTCGGTGTCGTCGGCGTCTACACACATCGCTGCGTAGGTCACCGCGGCGTCGGCGCGTTCGAGCAAGAGCGCGGCGTCGACCAGCATCCACTGCAGTCCCTGGAATGATCCTATGGGTTGACCGAACTGCTCGCGTTCGCAGGCATACTCCACCGAGGTCTCGAGCAGCCAGCGACCTGTTCCTATCAGTTCGGCGGCCGTGGTAACCAGCGCACGGTCGACGGCATGGGCAAAGGCTGTCGGGTCCACTGGTATCCCGCGGGGCGGGCCGGCCAACTCGACGGTGTACATTGGTCGCAAGCGGTCGAGCTGGTCCACCTCGGTCAGTGTTGCCGATGCAGTGGGCACAAGCGCCATCGTGGGTGCGGCCAGCGAACCGGCGACCCACAGTATTTCGTCTGCATCGCCGGCCGAGGGAACGTGATGCCTGGCATTGCCATCGTGGGGTATCCACAGGCCGTTTTCGCCGGCCACGGCCACCGTCGCCGAGCCCGCGGCTGCGAGCCCGGTCGGGGCTGCCAACTGCGCAGCTTGGAGCGACGCGAAGAACACACCGGGGGCAGCCGCTCGTCCGTGTTCCCCCATGAACAACACCAGGTCTACCAGGTCGGCACCGGCCAGCTCCACCCACTGGTACAGGTGCTCGTCCCACAGCGGGGCGGCCGCCCGCTTGTCGTCCCAGGCAGCCTGCAACAGCCCGGCGGGGCATTGGCCTTCGAACAGCGAGTGGGCCGTCGATCGCACCATTTCCTGCTCGGCGCTGAGCGAGAAGTCCATTTCAGCTTCCCCTGGGCAGGCCGAGCACCCGCTGCGCGATCACATTGCGTTGAACCTCGGATGTTCCACCCCCTATGGTTGCCGCCAGTACCTTGATGAAAGACCTCTGCCAGCGTCCGCCTTCCTCGGAACGTCCGGGGTCGGTCACGGCCAGCGACGCACCCTGCAGGTCAAGGGCGAGCTCGACCAGCTCCTGCTGTAACTCGGAAGTAGCCACTTTCATGAGCGAGTGTTCGGGCGCGCTTCCTCCCTGTGCAAACGAGGCGAATCCCTTGTAGCCCAGTGCGCGCAGTCCACGCACGCGGGCGTACAACTCGGCGACCCTGCGGCGGATCACCGGGTCGTCGTCCAGTCCGCGACGGCGGGCCATGGCCACGATGTCGTCGATCGACCTCTGGCAGATCGCGACACCCTCAACCCACAGCCCGCTGCGCTCGTGGGCCAGCGCGCCGATGGTTATCTGCCACCCGCGGTTCAGTTCGCCCAGCAGGTTGGCCGCCGGCACGCGAACGTCGGTGAAGAAGACCTCGGCAAACTCGGCGTGGCCGCTTATGTCGCGCAGCGGCCGCACCTCGAGGCCGGGCGTATCCATGTCGATGATGAGTGCGGATATCCCCTCGTGCCTGGGGGCGTCGGGGTCGGTGCGCACGTAGCACAGGCATTTAGAGGCCAGCATGGCGTAGCTCGTCCACACCTTCTGCCCGTTGACGACGTACTCGTCTCCTTGCCTCTCTGCGCGGGTGGAAAGGGAAGCCAGGTCCGAGCCAGCGCCGGGTTCCGACATTCCAGCGCACCAGATCGTGTCGCCGCGGATCGCGGCCGGTGCCAACCGCCGCTGCTCATCGCTACCAAACTCCAGCAACGATGGGCCAGCGATAGCGTAGCCAACAAAATGCAGTGAGCGGGGTATGCCCCGGCCAGTCATTTCTTCGAAGTAGACCAGCGTTTGTGAAGGGGTGGCGTTGCAGCCGCCCAGTTCGGGGGGATACCCGGGGACCATCCAGCCGTGGTCAAACAGGCAGGCCTGCCATTTACGAGCCCAGCAGGGAATGGAGACCACCCCGTCATCGCCTGCCTCGCTGCTGGCGATGAAGTCGTTACTCAACCGGGCCTCGGGTGGGCAGTGCTCTTCGAGGAATTCCGCCAGTCGTTTTCTGAAGGCCTCGTCGTCTGCCGAGCGGGCGAGCTTCATTTCCTGCGCGAGGCCAGTTCGGTACTGAGCTCGCGTTCGCGTGCCATTGCCTCGGCCATGCTAGAGGCGGGGCCCAGTCGAAGGGCGCGCTTAGCAGCAGCCAGCACCTCTGGGCGTTTTTCGGCCATTGAGCCGGCAAGTGTACGCGCTTCGTCGGCCAGGTGGTCGGGAGCGACCACTCGCTGCACAAGTCCCGCCGCGCCGGCCTCATCAGCGGTTATCACCGCTCCCGACAGCACCCATTCAAGCGCTTTGGGCGTACCGACAAGTTGCGGCAACAGGTGCGTGCTGCCCAGGCCCGGCAGCATGCCCAGGCCGGTGAAGTTAAGACCCAGGCGGGCGCTGTCGGCCGCCAGCCGGACGTCGCAGCCAAGAGTCATCGTGACCCCGACACCGAAGGCGTCGCCGTTGATGGCCGCGATGACCGGCTTGGCATACGACAGCAGCTCCAGGGGGAACTCGCGCACGAAAGACTCCTGGCCCAGGGCGGGCCCGGGCCCGGCCTTGCGGCCGGCCATGTGCTCTTTCATATAGTCAAGGTCCACGCCGGCGCAGAAGGCCCGGCCACGACCGGTCAGTATTACCACCCGCGCAAGGTCGTCGTCTCGTGCGCGGGAGAAGGCATCGACAATTTCTTCACCCATCTCGGGCGTGTAGGCGTTGAGCTTGTCGGCGCGGTCAAGCGTGATGGTGGCTATGCCCTCGGCCAGCTCGTAGGAAATTTTTTCGTACATCGTCTCGTGTATTGCCCCGCGCCCGGTCTACTTACCGTCGTAGGGCGCCCAGCGCGGCTGTCGTTTTTCAACCATGGCTGCCGGGCCCTCGGAGTGATCGGGGTGGGCTGTGTGTTGGCGTATGGTCTGCCAGGTGTTTTTCAGTGCCTCGTCCAGGCCCACCTGCAGGCTCTGCCAGATTGCCTGCTTGGAGCGGGCCAGCGCGGTGGGCGAGTGCTGGGATATCATGGTGGCAAGCTCGCGTGCCCTGGGCATGAGCTCGGCCTGGGGCACCACCTCGCCGACCAGCCCCACCGCCAGTGCCTGCTCGGCGGTCATGCGTTCTGAGCCTCCGAGCAGCGCCAGTCGCAGGACGGCCTCAAGCGGTATGCGCCGGGCCAGGCCCACGGGCTCCAGGCCCGAGATGACGCCGAGCTTGACGTGGGTGTCAAAGAAGGTGGCGTTGTCGGCGGCGACGATGAGGTCGCTGTCGGCCACGAAGTGCAGCCCGCCGCCGCAGCACATGCCGTTGACGGCCGTGATGACCGGCTTCCAGCAGGCGTTCTGTATAGCGGTGATGTGCAGGAAGGGCGTGTCCTCGGCCGGAGGACCCGTGCCATCAAAGCCGCCTTCGGCTACCACTGCCTCCACGTCCACGCCCGTGCACAGGGCTTTTTCGCCAGCGCCGGTCAGTATGACGCAGGTCGTGTTGGGATCGTCCTTGATCGCCTGCCATGCCTGCGCGAGCTCGCGGGCCATCAAGCTGTTGAAGGCGTTGCGACGTTCGGGTCGGTTGAGCGTGATCGTGGTCACGCGGTCCTCGGTCTGGTAGAGCAGTGTCTCGAAATCCATGGTGACTCCCGTCCGTCGATACTAGGGCGCGCTACGGATTAAGTCGATGCCGTCGGGTTTAAGCGACGCGGGCAGCGGTGTTCATGCCTCGCCGCCGCCGGCCTCGGACCTACCACGGCCCAGGTGCTCGTCGGCCATGAGCACGGTGGCCGGCAGTGTGATCAGCGCGCCTCCGAGCGAGCCCGCCAGTACCAGGGCCGTCAGCAGTCCAAAGGCCCGTGTCGGCACCATGTCCGAGAATCCAAGCACCAGGAAGGACATGCACAGCACGATGGCGGTGTAGAGCACCGGCCGGCCCACCACGGTAACGCTTTCTTCTATGGCCGCCGCCACTTCCTTGCCCGCGGCGCGCAGGCGCTGGTAGCGCATGAGCAGGTGTATGGCGTTGTCCACCGCCACGCCCAGGGCGACGTTGGCCATCATCACTGCCATGGGCCCCAGCGGTTGGCCGACCCAGCCGGTCATGCCCAGCACGAAGCTCAAGGGCAGTACCGCCGGTATCATGGCCAGCAGCCCGTGGCGCAGGCTGCGAAGAACGAGCACCATCATTATGCTCACCGCCATCAGCGCCACCGAAAATCCCAGCACCATGCCGCGTATCATGTGGTGCTCGATGTCGCTGAAGAGCATGACCATGCCTGTGGGCTCCACGTGGGCGCCCTCGATGGAGTCGGCCAGGGCGCGCA
>DBZX01000020.1:330-4726 GCA_002311335.1 bacterium UBP10_UBA1149 | reverse complement strand
AGGGCGCGCACGCGCGCGATCAACGCTGGGTCGTTGGCACCTTCCGAAATCCTCGAGCGGGCGGTTATGCGTGCGCGGGTGAAGTCGAAGTTCAAGTACTGGTACATGTCGCCGTCGGGGGCGTCCATTTCGTACATGAGAAGCAGCTGGGAGACCTGGTCGCGGCGCTCGGGCAGGCGCAGCCACTGCTGGTCGCCTTCGTGCATGGTACGGTTCATGACCTCCACGAACTGCGCGGGCGAAAGGGCGCTTTCTATCTTGGCATCGGCGATGAGGCCGCGGTAGACCTCGTTCATGGCGCGCAGAATGGCCGGTTCTTTCATGGGCTCGGCCGTGCCTGCCAGTTGAGGGTTGGGGCTCACCAGCAGCTCGAGGGTGAAGACGCCGCCTATGTTGTCCTCGACGAAGTCGGTGGCAATGCGCGTCGGGTTATCGGGCGCGAGGTACTCGTACCAGTTGGCCTCGGTCTTCACCCGCGAAAGACCGCTCAGGCCAGCTACGAGAAACATTACGCTCACGACCAGCAACAGGGCACGCCTGCGCGACACCAGACCGAACAGCGCGCGCAGGTAACGCGAGTGCCCCTCCTGCGACGCGGCCACCAGGCGCCGGGGCTCGGGCAGCAGTCGGATAGTGGCTGGCACGACGGTCATCGTTGCCACGAAGGCGTAGAGTGAGCCCACGGCAGCGAACAGCCCGAACTCCACTATGGGTTGTACCTTGATGACGAGCAGCCCGAGAAAACCCAGCGCCGTGGTGACGCTTGTAAAAAGGCAGGGTAGGAAGACCACCATGCCGGCTCTGATAATAGCGTCTTCACGCTTGCGCCCTGCCAGGAGTTCCTGCTGGTACTCGGTCAGGTAGTGAACCGAATCGGCCACGCCTATGCCCAGCAGCACGATGGCCAGCCCGGCCGTCATCACGTTGAGGGTAAAACCGGTGAGCGACAGCGTGGCAAAGGTCCACAGCACCGAAATGCCCACGGTCAGTGTGGGCAGCAGCACGCCCGACCAGGTGCGAAACAGTGAACCCAGCAGCAGCGCGAAAATGACCAGCATCACCGGCAACAGCACCTGGTCGTCGCGCTCCATGGCTTCGAACATGGCCAGGTCAAACTGCACGGCACCGGTGACATGGAACTCGGCGTTTTCCTGGTCGGTGAGCTCCTTGATGAGGCGGGTGAGTACTACCCGTGGCAGGTAATCGCCCTCGGCCATGGGCTCTATCTTGATCGAGATGGCACCCGCCCGTCCGTCGGCACCCGCCAGCGTACGCGCAAACAGGGGGTCGGTGGCCAGTCGCTCAAGAAGCACCTCTCGCTGCTGGTCGTCCACGGGGCGCACGACCAGCGGCCCGATGTCGAGCAGATCGCCGTCCGAGCGTATGTCTTCTACGTTGGACAGGCTGGTGACCCTGAGCACGCCGTCGAGCTCTTCGATCGCGGTGGTCAGGCGGTCGGCCATGTCCAGGGCCGCCTCCGACAGCACCCCCTCGGGGTGCGCGTAGCCCACCACCAGGTACTCGTCGTTGTCGAAGTCCTGCTTGTATTCCCGGTAGGAGGCCAGGCTGTCGCTACCTGCCAGCAGCCAGGTCTCGGGGTCGTTGTTAATGCGCAGGTCGCCGATGGCGGCCAGGCTGCCGGCAGAAATTGCCAGCGCCACGGTCAGCACAAGCCAGGGATATCGAGTTACAAATCTGAACCAGGGCATAGGGGAACAGCGACGGTCTGACGACAGTAGTATCTGCGTGCGGATAAAGAAACACGGCGCTTGCCCCACTGCTTGCCCCACCGGCGTGCAGCTACTAACTTTGGCCGGTCGGGAGGACGATAACTGGATGTCTAAAGTACAAGCTACCGAACTCAGGCCGGGCATGGTCATTGAGCACAAGGGTGAGCCCTACCGGGTGATGACCTTTCAGCACCGCACGCCAGGCAAGGGCAACGCGGTCATACAGGCAAAGATGCGCAACATCTTGACCGGTGTGCAGGTAGAAAACCGCTACATGTCTACCGAGACCGTTGTTCGAGTAGCCGTCACGGGTCGCAAGATGGAGTACCTCTACAGGGACGGCGACGGCTACGTCTTCATGGACCAGGAGAACTACGAGCAGCTCACCCTGCAGGCTTCCACGCTGGAAGATGAGGCGCCGTGGCTGGAAGAAAACATGGAAGTCACCGTGCAGTACGTGGGCGAAGAGCCCACCGGCCTGGACCTGCCCAAGATGGTGGAGCTGGCGGTCGAAGAGACCGAGCCGCCCATGAAGGGCGCGACCGCTTCGGGTGGATCCAAACCCGCCCGGTTGACCAACGGCGTGACGATCAAGGTGCCGCAGTTCATAGAGACCGGTGAAATGCTCCGCGTGGATCCCGTGGAACAGCGCTACGTGGAGCGCGTGCGTTAGCACGCGAGGGGAGAGCAGCGATGAAGCCTGGGGATGTAGTAGCGATTATAACCGGCGGAGCCTCGGGCCTGGGCCTGGCGACGGCCGAAAAAATACTCGAAGCGGGCGGCCGCGTGGCGCTGCTTGATCTCGACCGCTCCGACGGCGTGGCCGTGGCCGAGGGACTGGGCGAGAACGCCATCTTCACGCCGGCCGACGTAACCAACGAGGAGCAGGTGCAGGCGGCTGTCGACGCCACGGCCGAAGCTTTCGGCACGGTCAACGCCTGCGTCAACTGCGCGGGTATAGGTTCCGCCACTCGCACCACTGGCAAAAAGGGCCCGATGCCGCTTGAGTACTTCAAGTTTACCGTCGAGATTAACCTGGTGGGCACTTTCAACGTAGCGCGCCTGGCAGCCACGCGCATGCTCGACAACGACCCCGACGAAAACGGTGAGCGCGGTGTGATCATCAACACCGCGTCGGTCGCTGCCTACGACGGGCAGATAGGGCAGGTGGCTTACAGCGCTTCGAAGGGCGGCGTGGTGGCAATGACGCTGGTCATTGCCCGCGATCTTGCGCGCAGCGGAATACGTTGCAACACCATAGCCCCGGGCACTTTCGACACGCCGTTGCTCGGCCTGATGCCCGACGAGATGAAAGGGGAACTGGCGGCCAACATTCCGTTTCCAGACCGCCTGGGCGACCCCGCCGAGTTTGGCGCGCTGGCGCTGCACATGATCTCAAACGCCTATCTCAACGGAGAAACCATAAGGTTGGACGGGGCGCTGAGGATGCCGCCGCGCTGAGGGGCGTGGTCGCCATGCGGGAAACAGCCCGGAAATAATTCGCGCCTGGAGGTAACCATGACCGGCTTGCAGGAGTATAACGTTACATGAGCACCGCAATAATTATGGACAGACGGGTAATAGGTAGGGGTCTATCGGTTTTCGGTGCGGTGCCGGTAGTGGCAGCAGTGGTGTTGATGGTGGCGTTGGCCGTTCCGGCGCAGCAGGCCTGGGCCTCCACCTGGACGCCCGAGAAATCACACACCAACATTGGCTTTTCGGTCAGGCACCTGTTTACCAGCGTGCAGGGTAAATTCACCGAATTTGACGGCAGCATAGAGTTCGACCCAGCCGACCCCTCGGCCACGGTGGTGAAGGGCAGCATAGTGGCCGCCAGCATCGACACCGGCAACGAAAAACGTGACAAGCACCTGCGCAGCTCGGATTTTTTCGACGTCGAGAAGTACCCGTCGCTGGACTTTCAGAGCACGCGGATCACCGGGGTAGAGGGCAATCGCGCAACGCTCGAGGGCAAGCTCACCATCCACGGCGTTAGCAGGCCGGTGGAACTCGACGTGACTTTTTTCGGCGAGGGTACCGACCCCTGGGGCAACCGCCGTGCCGGGTTCAAGGCGACGATAACGATAGACCGAAAAGACTTCGGCCTCACCTGGAACAAGGCGCTGGAAGCCGGCGGACTGCTGGTAGGCGAAGAAGTGGAAATTCGACTGGACGTAGAGGGCGCGCTCTCGGAATAGAGACAGCGACGACAGGGAACAACGAGAACTCGAAAGACAAACGATACGAAACACAGAGGAGGACAACGGAATGGCAAAGAAAATAAACAAGAGTGGTTTGCTGTTGGCTTCGGCCGTGGCCGGCTTGCTGGTGATGGCCGGCGGTGCCGGCACCGCGGTGGCCGATAGCCACGAGAAGGTGCCGTGCTACGGCGTCAACACGTGCAAGGGCACCGGCGCTTGCGGTGGTAAGGGATATTCCTGTGCCGGCAACAACGCTTGCAAGGGACAGGGCTACCTCAAGATGGACAAGGACGAGTGCCTGAAGATGGAAGGCGGTCGTCTTACCGCCGAGCCCGCAGGCGAGTAATCCCGGCCCGCCCGGGATAATGGAAAAGCGGCGCGTGGGCCAGGCAGGATCCAACATGGGGTTTGGCCTCGGCCTGCGCGCCGAGCATTACGATGACGTACTGGCGGGCGCGGCTGGTG
>DBZX01000020.1:0-266 GCA_002311335.1 bacterium UBP10_UBA1149 | reverse complement strand
GCGGGCGCTGCTGGTGCGCAGTGGTTCGAGGCCCTTACCGACAACTACCTGGACACCGACGGCCGCCCGTTGTGGGTGCTCGAGCAGGTGCGAAGGGATTACCCGCTGGCCCTGCACGGTGTGGCGATGTCGCTGGGCGGTTCCGACCCGCTCGACGAGCGTTATCTCGAGCGACTCAAGAGCCTGGTCGACAGGGTAGAGCCGGCCATCGTGAGCGACCACCTCTGTTTCAGCAGGGTTGACGGCCGTAATCTTTTTGACCTGCT
>DBZX01000034.1:32867-38907 GCA_002311335.1 bacterium UBP10_UBA1149 | reverse complement strand
CCGCGATCGTCGAGGGCCTGGCCCGCCGCATCGTTGCCGGCGACGTGCCCGAGAGCCTGAAGGACCGCCGCGTGGTGTCGCTCGACATGGGCGCGCTGGTGGCGGGCGCAAAGTACCGCGGCGAGTTCGAAGAACGGCTCAAGGTCGTGCTCAAGGCCGTGCAGGAGTCAGACGGCCAGGTAGTGCTGTTCATAGACGAGCTGCACACCGTGGTCGGCGCGGGCGCGGCCGAGGGCTCGATGGACGCGGGCAACCTGCTCAAGCCCGCGCTGGCCCGCGGCGAGCTGCACTGCATAGGCGCGACCACGCTCACCGAGTATCGCAAGTACGTCGAGAAAGACGCGGCCCTGGAACGCCGTTTTCAGCCCATCAAGGTCGATCAACCCAGCGTGGGCGACACCGTGTCGATACTGCGCGGGCTCAAGGAGCGCTACGAGATTCACCACGGCGTGCGTATACGCGACGCGGCACTGGTGAAGTCTGCCGTGCTGTCGGACCGCTACATCGCCGACCGCTTCCTGCCCGACAAGGCCATAGACCTGGTCGACGAGGCGGCCGCTCGCCTGCGCACGCAGATGGACTCCATGCCCGCCGATCTCGACGAGCAGGCCCGCCGCATAATGCAGCTCGAGATAGAGCGCGAAGGGCTCAAGGCCGAAAAAGACAAGGCCTCGCGCGAGCGGCTCAAGAAGCTCAAGCAGGAACTCGCCGGCCTGCGCGCCGACTACGAAGAAAAGAAAGCGCTGTGGGACGTAGAGCGCGCCGAGGTTCAGAAACTACGCGGGCTCAAGGAACAGATCGACTCCCTGCGCGTCGAGGTCGAGCAGGCCGAGCGGGCCTACGACCTCAACCGCGCCGCCGAGCTCAAGTACGGCCGCCTGGCCGAGCTCGAACGTGAACTCGAACAGGCCGACGCCCAGGCCGACGACGGTCACGCCATGCTGCGCGAAGAAGTCACCGAGGACGACATCGCCGCGGTAGTGGCGAGGTGGACCGGCATACCCGTTACGAGCCTGCTCGAGGGCGAGGCCGACAAGCTGGTGCACCTGGCCGAGCGCCTGCACGAACGCGTGATAGGCCAGGACGAGGCCGTACAGGCGGTGGCCGACGCGGTCGTGCGCGCGCGCTCGGGCCTGTCCGAAGCCGGCCGCCCCGATGGCTCGTTCCTCTTCCTCGGACCAACGGGCGTGGGCAAAACAGAGCTGGCGCGGGCCCTGGCGGCAGAGCTGTTCAACGACGAGCACGCGATGATTCGCCTCGACATGTCCGAGTACATGGAAAAACACAGCGTGTCGCGGCTGGTCGGGGCGCCCCCCGGCTACGTGGGCCACGAAGAGGGCGGCCAACTCACCGAGGCCGTGCGCCGCAGGCCCTACGCCGTCATCCTGCTCGACGAAATCGAGAAGGCCCATCGCGACGTCTTCAACACCCTGCTGCAGGTGCTCGACGACGGGCGCCTGACCGACAGCCAGGGTCGCACGGTAGATTTTTCGAACACGGTCATACTGATGACCTCGAACCTGGGCAGCAGCGAGATCGTTTCGCTCGAAGAGCAGGGGAGATCGTGGGAGCAGATGAAACAGGCCGTGCTCGGGCTACTCAAGCAGGAGTTCAGGCCCGAGTTTCTCAACCGCCTCGACGAGATCGTGATCTTCCACGCGCTCAAGCGCGAACAGATCAGGGAGATAGTCGAGCTGCAGACCCGGGCGCTGGCGGAACGCCTGGCCGCACGCGAGATCGAACTGGTGCTGACCGAAGCAGCCCTCGACCACCTGGCACGGGCGGGCTACGAGCCGGCTTACGGCGCGCGTCCGCTCAAGCGTGCCATCAGGCGAGAAGTCGAAACACCGCTGGCTCGGGGCCTGGTGGTGGGCGAGTTCCCGGCGGGCAGCCGCGTACTGGTGGACGCCTCGAGCGACAGCCTCACGTTCACCGGCGCAGTGGCAGAAGCCGCCTGAGGCGGCCTGTAGGCAATTGCGGCTGCGAGAAGGCCGGCCCTACTCGGGTGGCGGGCCGGGCGAGATAACGCCGGCCGTCATGCCGCCATCCACAGGCAGGGCGACGCCGGTCACGAACGACGCGTCGTCGCTGCATAGAAATCTCACAACGGAGGCCACTTCTTCGGGCTCGCCCACGCGACCGAGCGGGTGGCTACGCCCGCCTATTTCGTCAAGCAGCTCGTGGTCTCCACCGAGTACGGCCATGGCCGAGTCCGCCATCGGGGTTCGTATGATGCCCGGGCAGACAGCGTTGACCCTGATGCCTTCGGCTGCGTACTCCACCGCCGCCTCACGCGTCATGAGCACCACCGCTCCCTTGCTCGCGTTGTAGCTGATCATGCCGGGCACGCCCACCAAGCCGGCCACCGAGGCAGTGTTGACGATAGCGCCACGCACCGGGCCGGGGTTCTTGAGCATGGCGCTCACAGCCGAGCGCAATCCATAAAACACGCCGTTGACGTTTACGTCCATGAGGCGGCGGTGCTCGGCGGGATCGGTGTCGATCAACGGGCCGTTGATCTCGACGCCGGCATTGTTGAAGTAGAGATCGAGGCGGCCCCGCGCGCTCACCACCGAGTCCACCAGCGCCTGCACCTGCTCGGGGTCGGTCACGTCGCAACGCATGAAAGTCGCGCCCAGTTCAGCGGCCACTTCCGAACCGTCCTGTACGTCGGCCAGCACCACCGTCGCACCCGCCTCGGTAAACGCCCGCGCCGTTGCCAGCCCTATGCCCGACGCGCCGCCGGTTATGATCGCCGTCTTTTCATCAAGTCTGTTCATAGCGGCGTAACCTGACGACCAACCATGACTGCGTCAAGAAATGGCAGGTAGCGGCGAACTTGACCAGCACCGACAGCCTGCTGCTTTGACAATGCCCCGAGCGCTGGGCAGTCAGTCGTCATGACCCAACGTGACCATGCTGCCGCCGCTAAGCTGCACCCGGCACGGCGTCTCAAAAAAATCGGCGTCGCCGCGGCCGCGCGCGTGGTGCCGTGGCTGCTCAGGGGCTGGCTGGCCTTTGTGCGCCTGACCAGCGGCGTGAGCATAGACAAGGCCGGCCGCCGGGCACTGGCCGATGCCGCCGCTGGCAAGGATTGCATCGTCGTGAGCCTGCACCAGGGCCTGCTCTACCTGGCGTTCTTCTTTGCCGGCTCGCGCATGCACACGCTGGTGAGCATAGGCGACATCGGCGACGTCATCGCCGGACTCTGTCGTCTTTATGGCTACCGCGCCCTGAGAGGTGGCTCGAGCAGTCGCGCCAGTCGCCGACGTCCGGCAGTCGATTACCTGCTCGAAGCCGTCGCAGAAACCCGCGACACCGGCTCCTGCACCTACATCACCCCCGATGGCTCACAGGGGCCGGCCGGGGCCTGCAAGGTGGGTTTTGCAGTGGTGGCTGCGCGCACCGGTCTGCCGGTCTACGCAGTGTGTGGCAGCAGCCGGCGCTGCTGGTACGCGCCGGGCTGGGACCGCTTTGCCCTGCCGCTGCCCTTCAGCAGGGTGAGCCTGGAGACTCTCGGACCATTCACCGCGGGCAACGAAGACAATTCCGCCGAACTGCTCAGGGTCGAAGTCGAGCAAGCGCTTCACACTTTGCACGCGAGAGCGTTTGAGAGAATGGAGCAACCACAGACGCCGAGCCTGCAAACGCTGCAGATCGAAGAAGCGGCGGGCGAAAAAAGCGGCGGCTGAAAACCTACAACGCAGCTATTGAACAGGCCACCCGGGCTTCAGCCCTGCCGGTGATACACCAGCGACGCCCCGATGTAGTAAAGCGGGTAGAACAACGACACCGTCCCGAGCAGGGGTTGCACTTCGGGCAAGCGCAGCACCAGCACGATGGCCACTGCCGCCCACACCGCGCCCAGGCCGAGCGTGCGCCGGCGCAGTATTTCGCTGCGGCTGGGATACAGCCATCTCAGCGGCACAAACACCAGTACCAGCGCGGTGACCAACACCAGCAGGTTTATCATCGGGCCAGTGCCAAGCACCACGAAGTAGAACGCTATGATGTTCCAGTAGGAAGGAAAGCCCAGGAAGTAGTGTTCGACAACGCCCTTGGCGTCGGCACGCGAAAACCCGTAGGCGCTCGCCGCCAGCACGGCCAGCGGCACCAACCTGAACTCGTCGGGCAGCATGCCCGGTTGCATGAACACGGCCACGGGTACGATGACGTAGTTGAGATAGTCGACCAGGTTGTCGAGCATGGCGCCGTCGAACCAGGGCAGCACGTGCTTCACGTTGGCGGCTCGGGCCAGGGTGCCGTCAGTTGAATCTACCGCCAGGGCGGCGGCGAGCATGATAAAACAAGTGCGGTGGTCACCGGCAAAAGCCGCCTGCAACGCGAGAAAACCCAGCACGGCGCCCGAGGCCGTGTAGAAATGAACCGCCCAGGCCACCGCCCGGGCCAAGGAACCCCCGCTCGAAACACCAGGCTGCATCGGCTCCGTATAGCCCCACGCCGCGCTTTGGCAAACCCCCACGGCCGGGTTGTGCACTGCGTCAGCGCCGGTCTATACCTTTGTGAAGAGCAGGACTCGGGAAAGAAAAACGTGAAAAGAGAACTCAAGAACGACCCCTGGGCGTGGACGCTCGCGCTGTTTGCCCTCGGCAACCTGGCCAACGCCACCTGGATGCTGGCCGACCCGATTGGCTGGTATCACGGCATCCCGGCCGCCGTGCCCGACTTCGGTCCCGCCAACGAGCACTTCATTCGCGACGTGGGCGCCACCTTCGGCATGATGGGACTCGGGCTTGCCTGGGCCGCAGTTCGACCGGCCGTCAGGCTGCCGGTGATGGTACTGGTAAGTCTTTTCTACCTGTTGCACGCTGCCGTGCACGTGCTCGACACCGCCCGCGGGCTGGTGCCCGCCAATCACTGGCTGCTCGATTTTCCGGCCGTGTACCTGCCCGCGATCCTGCTCGTGGCCGTAACCGTGGCCATGCAACGGTCGGCAAACAGGGAG
This sequence comes from bacterium UBP10_UBA1149, assembly GCA_002311335.1. GTDB lineage: Bacteria > Desulfobacterota > Binatia > UBA1149 > UBA1149 > UBA1149. Next base: position 33,941 of record DBZX01000034.1, on the reverse strand, counting down.
TGAACGGCGCGCGCCTGCTCGCCGCCATCCTGCTGGGTCTGCTACTGGCCGCGCTGCCGTTTGCCCGCTACCTGGGCCACAGCCCGCATCCGCCAGACGGCCATTCGCCGTCCCAGGCCTCGCCTGCCGATCACCAACAGAACCACGGGCACTGACCAGGCCCAGCTGGTCAGGCGGCAGAGTCGTCGAGTTCTTCGACTATCAAGTCGGCAATGACGCGGGGAAACTCCATGGGCACGAAGTGCGTGCTCCCGGGCACGACCAGCAAGCGGCCTTGCGACAGGCGGTCCATCGCACGCGCGGCGCGCTCATCAGAAAACGACTCGGTGGTCTCTCCCTTTACCACGAGTACCGGCAGGTCGAGGGCCTCGAGATAGGCAAAGCCATTGGACTCTGCTGCACGCTCGTATACCCGCGCCTCGAGGCGGGCAGGGCACAGCAGCTCTATCTCGCCGTCGGGCCGATCAAAGCTGCCGTACTCAACGTAGGCTCGCAGGGCCGCTTCGGTCCAGGTGTCGTAGGGGGGCTTGGTGACAAAGACTTCGTACAGGTATTCGCGCGACGGCCACACCATGCGGCGGGTACGCGTACGCGCCGACATGGGGTTGTCCACCTCGGCGAACGAAACGTCGACCACGGGATCAAAAAGGATCGGGTCGATCAGCAGCAGCCGCTCGAATCGTTTCCCGTTAGCCGCCGCCACACCGGCCAGCGTAGTCGCACCGCCCGAGTGGCCCACACCCATGACGGCTTCGAGATCGAGCCGGGCCATGACGCCTTCGAGATCGTCCACGAAGTTACTCCACTGGTAACCGTCGTCGGGCTTGGAGCTGAGACCATGACCGCGGTGATCGATCGACAAGACGCGACCATCGAAACCGATGCCACGCAGCTCGTCGATCACCGGCTTCCACACCGCGCCGAGAAAACCCGTGGGATGCGAGAACAGCAGCGTGCGGCCCTGCCCACCCCAGTCGGTCACGTTTATGCGCTGGCCGTTGCTATCTATCCTGAAGTGTTTCATTGACTGCCAGTCCTGCTGCCCGTGTTAGTGCCAGTAATAATGCCAGTGGT
>DBZX01000034.1:0-32837 GCA_002311335.1 bacterium UBP10_UBA1149 | reverse complement strand
GTTGGTAGCCGGGTGAGGCCTCGCAACGCGAGCCACCGTGACAAACCCGGGCCGCGGAGATATGCATCCTGTACGCGGGGGAAAACGGTTTCCAGTGACGGATGAAAGCAGGTCTACGGTAGTAACAGTATTCGGCAGCTCGATGGCGCCCGCGGGCGACGAGCTCTACCGATCGGCCGAGCGGCTGGGGCGGATGCTGGCCGAGCGTGGAGCGCGAGTTGCCTGCGGTGGCTACGGCGGTGTGATGGAAGCCGTTTCGCGCGGCGCCCGGGCTGCAGGCGGCCACGCACTGGGCTTTACCGTGCCCGATTTTCCCGGCCGCGAGCCCAACGAATTTCTCAGCGAAGAACGCCCTTGCGGCGATCTCTACGAGCGCCTGCAGGGTCTTATTCACGGCAGCGACGCCTGGATAGCGCTGGGCGGGGGCATAGGCACGTTGGTCGAAGTTTTCCTGGCGTGGAACGAGATCTACATGAGCCTTATCCCGGCGCGTCCCCTGCTGCTGGTGGGCAGCGAATGGCCGGCTGCTCTCGAAAGCCTGAGAGGGCTAACCGAACTGGGCGAACGCCACATGAAACTGATTGATCTCTGCGACGACATCGACAGCGCGGTAGAATTGCTGGCGAGCCGCGGCGTGTTCGCAAATACTGCCGGCAGTGGAGCAACACCATGAGCACGGTTGAAGCGGAATCGCCCGCGGAATTGTTTTCTCTCGCGGGCCGCGTCGCGCTGGTGACCGGCGCGTCGTCGGGCCTTGGCACCGAGTTTGCCGACGCGCTGGCCTCGGCCGGGGCGTCGCTGCTGCTCGTGGCCAGGCGCAAGCAGCAGCTCGACGAACAGGCCGAGCAACTACGCCAACGCTGGGGGGCCACCGTGACCACGCACGCGCTCGACATAACCGAGCGTGAGGCAGTGGCAGCAGCGTGGCCCGAACTGTCGGCCGAGGCCGGCGGTGTAGACATACTGGTCAACAACGCGGGCATATCGGTGACCGGGCGGGCCGAAACTCAATGGCCCGGGGCCTGGGACGATTCGCTCGCCGTCAACCTTACCGCCGCTTTCCAACTCTCCTTGCTGGCCGCCGAAGGCATGCGCGCAAGCGGGCGAGGCGGGCGCATAATCAACGTGAGCTCGATCTTCGGCAGCCTCGGCAGCTCGCTGTTCCGACTGGCTGCGTACAGCGCTTCCAAGGGTGGGCTCACCAACCTCACCCGGCAGCTGGCCGTTGAGTGGGCGGGCGATGGTATAACGGTGAACGCCATCGCGCCCGCCTGGTTTCCCAGCGAAATGACCGGCGGCAGCACCGCCAAGGAAAGCGTGGTCGACCGAATGAGCCGCGGTTGCCCCATGAACCGAATGGGGCGGGCAGGAGAGCTGAGGACTGCCTGCCTGTTCCTGGCGTCACCCGCTTCGTCTTACGTGACCGGCTCGGTGATACCCGTGGACGGCGGCTACGCCGCTTGGTGAAGCCGCCGGTTTTCCGGCCTGCGCTGCCGGGGCTCAGCCTGCGGAAGCAACGACGGTGGGCGCCAGCGGCTTGAAGAAAGGCCAGTTGACCTCGCCCAGTTCGTTTACGGCTGCTTGCCGCGTGGGCGACGCGGGTCGCGGCTGTACGCCGCAGAGCAGCACCGCCATGCGACCGGGCTCGTTCATGTAACCGGCCTCGAGTCCGCGTTTTTCACCCTCGCCCCAGTAGATGTCAGCACGGCCGGCTCCCTTGATGGCGCCGCCGGTATCGTGGTTGAAAGCAAAGCGGGCAAAGTGCCGCCAGCTGGCCACCTGTCCCTTGTCGTTGAGCTGGGGACGGCGGCTGATGATGTAAGTGAGCGCGCCGGGGGGAACGAAGCTTGGGTCGGTGGCTATCGAGCGCCCACCGATCAGGGGAACTCCCAGCGAACCTATGGGCCCCTGGTTGTCGGCGAGCTCGACCTCGCGAAAAAATATGTAACGCGGGTTGCGAAACAGCACGCCGTCGCGCTGCTCGGGGTTGAGGGTGAGCCAGGAACGTATGGCGCTCGACGAGCCCTGCCCCGGCCCCAGCACGCGGTTGTCGAGCATCCACCTGCCCACGCTGAAGTATGACAAGCCGTTGCTCGCCGAGAAGTTCACGCGCATCACGCGGCCGTCTTCCATGCGCAGGCGGCCTGACCCCTGTACGTGCAAAAAGTACAGCGCCACCGGATCATCCACCCACGCCAGTTCGAGATCACGACCCTCGAGAAGCCGGCTGCCGTCGATCTCTTCACGCGTGAGGTAGGGCACGAGGTCGCCGTCCTTTACCTTGCCGTGGATGAGCCTCTTGTCTCCCTTGAAGAAGCGCCCCAGCTCCACGCGAGTGAGCTCGTCGGGTCGCGCGTAGACCGGGTAACGAAAATTTTCGTCGCGGCTGCTGCGCGCCTCGAGCACCGGCTCGTAGTAGGCGGTGAAACGCGCGCCCTCGTCGGGCGCGTAGGCGCGGCACTCGTCTGCCAGGCGCTGGTGAAGCAAGGCGGTGGGCGTGTGCCGAACCAGCTCAACAAAATGCTCCACGCTGTGGCGCAGCTGCTTGGCGCTGTAAGTATCGCGACCGAGCGAGTAGCGCTTGCGCCGACCCCGGCTGTCGTAGTAGTCGAGGCTGGCCGAGGCCGCGGCCAGGAGGCTTTCCACGTCGAGATCGTCGCCTATGACACCGACACGTCGGGTGCGCTCGTAGGAAGTTGCGGGAGAGGAACTAAACTCCAGGGGGAGCGCGCCGCAGGAGGGAAGAAAGACCAACAAGAGCAGCAATCCACCGCTCCTTAACCCTCGGGGCCACCTCATCCTCCGCCTCAATCTCCTACCTCACAACCGTAGCCTGTCCGCCATGGGACCGGCCTCAGCGCCACCTTTCTATTGTGATTCGAGCCCCACAGATGTCAACAGCTGCGAGCGATCGAATGCACACTAATCGCTTAACGATTGGGCAGAGACTTCAGCCCTGCAGACCGGACTGCTCGGCCGCACGCCGGGCCTTCGCGGCGTCGCCGCCCAGCAGCTGCGCCAGGGCACCGAGCAAGCGCAGTACGTTGGCCGCCCTGCTCGACTCGCCCATCAGGCCTATACGCCACACGCGCCCAGCCAACGGGCCGAGACCGGGACCTATTTCGATGCCGTGATCCTCGAGCAGCGAGCGCCGCAGGCCCGCCTCGTCTACGCCATCGGGCACGAGCACGCTGTTGAGCATCCACAGCCGGTGCCCCTCGCTCGCGGCGGGCTCCAGGCCGAGCGTGGCCAGGCCAGCCCACAACGCTTCGTGGTTGGAGCGATGCCTGTCCCAGCGCGCGTGAAGCCCTTCCTCGTGCACCAGCAGCAGTGCTTCATCCAGCGCGTAAAGCATCGAGATGGGCGCGGTGTGGTGATACACGCGTGCGCTTCCGAAGTAGCCGGCGATCAAGCCCAGGTCGAGATACCAGCTCGACACGGCGCTCTTCCTGTCGGCCACGCGCTGCATGGCGCGCTCGCTCATCGTCAGCGGCGACAGTCCGGGCGGGCAACCAAGGCACTTCTGTGTGCCACTGTAACAGGCATCGATATCCCAGGCGTCGACCTCCAGCGGGCAGCCCGCCAGCGAGGTAACGGCATCCACCATCAACAGGGCACCCGAGTCGTGGGCCAGCTGGGCCAGACCCTGCACCGGCTGCCAGGCGCCGGTGGAAGTCTCGGCGTGCACCACGGCGAGCAAGCGCGGGCTGTCGCAGGCAGCAAGCGCCTCGGCCAGCGCCTCGGCGGGTATCACCTCGCCCCACTCGGCCTCGACCCTGCGCACGCGCGCACCCAGCCGCTCGGCAACCTCGGCCATGCGCGTGCCGAACACTCCGTTCACGCCCACCACGACCTCGTCGCCAACTTCAAGCAGGTTGGCAAAACAAGCCTGCATGCCGGCCGACCCGGTACCCGACACCGGCAGGGTCATTGCGTTTTCGGTGCCGAACGTCCGACGAAGATTGCCCTGCAACCTGTCCATTAGATCCAGGAAAGCGGGGTCGAGATGGCCGATAATCGGCCGTGACATGGCGGCGTAAACCCGCTCGTGCACCATGGCCGGACCGGGCCCAAGCAACAGCCGATCGGGCGGAACAAATGAAGCCTGCTGGGTTTTATCGCTCACAATCAGCTGCATAAGGTGCCCCCTTCCCGAAGACAACCCAGGGGGCCCTCTGGTACGGGTGGGCCGCAGCGGTTAGATTCAATACGTGAGCGCTACCTTGAGCAACCCGCCGCTGGACGCCGGGCTGGTGACCAGGCTGAGGCGGATGCTGGGAGAAGAGGGACTGCTCACCGGCGAAGCTGCGCTACGGGTCTACGAGTGCGACGGCTACACGCTCGAAAAAGCCAGGCCGTCCCTGGTGCTGCTGCCCGCCACAACCCAGGAGATGTCGCGCTCGGTAGAGCTGCTCCACAAGGCCGGTATCGCCTTTGTACCGCGCGGCGCGGGCACCGGCGTGAGCGGTGGCTGCCTGCCAGCCGACATCCCGGTGATGATAGGCACCAGTCGCATGCAACGAATCCGCCGCGTGGATATCGACAACCGCCGCGTCGAGGTCGAAGCGGGCGTGGTCAACCTCGACGTCACCCGCCTGGTAGAAAGCGACGGCTTGCACTACGCGCCCGATCCCTCGAGCCAGGCCGCCTGCACCATAGGCGGCAACGTCGCCGAGAACAGCGGCGGCCCGCACACGCTCAAGTACGGCGTGACCGTGAACCACCTGCTCGGCCTTGAGCTGGTGCTGCCCGACGGCGAAGTGCTGCAACTGTCGCGCGAAGCCGGCAGCGGCGGCTTCGACCTGGCCGGCGTTGTAACCGGAAGCGAGGGCACGCTGGGCATCATAACCTCGGCCACGCTGGCGCTGGTCAAAACCCCGCAAGCGGTGGCAACCATGCTGGCCGTGTTTCCCGGTGTGCTCGAAGCCAGCCGGGCTGTGTCGGCCATCATCGCGGCCGGGCTGGTGCCCGCCGCGCTCGAAATGATGGACGCGCTGGTGATCGAGGCGGTCGAGGCCGCCTACGGTTTTGGATTTCCGGCCGACGCCGGGGCGGTGCTCATCATCGAGTTGGACGGACTCGCGGCAGCCCTCGACGAGCAGTGCGTGCAGGTAACCGAGGCCTGCAACGAACAGGGCGCGAGCGAAATCCGCCGCGCCGACGACCCCCGGGAACGCGCGCTGCTGTGGAAATCGCGCAAGCGCGCGTTCGGCGCCATGGGCCGACTGTCGCCGTCCTACTGCACCCAGGACGGCGTTGTCCCACGCAGCGCTCTACCCCAGATAGTCGAGCGCATCGGCGAAATCGGCCGCCGCTACAAGCTGCGCATTGCCAATATCATGCACGCCGGTGACGGCAACATTCACCCGCTGTTGCTCTACGATGAGAACGATCCCGAGGAGGTCGCCCGCGTGCTCGACGCCGGCCGCGACATACTCCTGGCCTGCCTCGAACTGGGCGGCTCGGTAACCGGTGAGCACGGCATAGGAATAGAAAAAACCGAGCTCATGCCGGCCAGCTTCGGGCCCGCTACCCTTGCCGCAATGGCCGACCTGCGCGAGGTCTTCAACCCGCGCGCGCTGTGCAATCCCCACAAGATACTGCCCAGTGACCGCCACTGCGTGGAGGTCACACGCCCGCGCCCACGAGGAGGCGGCTGACAGTGCAGGAAAGCCAGAGCGGAGCCAGGGGCGCGGCACTCGCCGCCGGCACCGAGGGAGTGCCCTCCCGTGACGCCCGCCCCGACGAGACCTTGTCGGGGCTGACTGCGCCCACTGTTCTCTCGCCGCGCGACCAGCAGGAGCTGCTCAGCTGCGTAAACACGGCGCGCAGCGAGGGGCTGGCGCTGGTGGTCACCGGTGGAGGCACGGCCATGGACGCGGCCAACCCCCCGCGCGCGCTCGACCTGCTGCTGTCCACCCGCGGCCTGGGTGGACGGGTTGACGCTCGCCCCAACGACATGGTCGTCACCATCGGCGCGGGAGCGACGCTCACCGAACTCAACCGCGCGCTTGCGGCTTCGGGTCAGCGCCTGCCGCTCGATCCGCCGCTCGCCGGGCAGGCCACGCTGGGCGGCCTCGTGGCCGCCGACACCACCTGCAGCTCTTCTGCTGGATTCGGTTGTTTTCGCGACATGGTGCTGGGCCTGAACGCCATCGACGGCTCGGGGCGAGAGCTCACGGTGGGCGGACAGGTGGTAAAAAACGTGGCCGGCTATGACCTTGTGCGCCTGCTCGCAGGCTCCAAGGGCAGCCTGGCAATCATCACCCAGCTCACGCTGCGCACCTTCCCGCGGCCAGTGGCGGCCCTCACCCTTCAGTATCGCCTCGCCGACACCGCGGCGGCCGTGGCTGCCCGCGCGAGCCTGCTCGACAGCGAACTCTCGCCGGTGATGATGGACCTGCTGCAGGACGGCGGTAAAGACAGCAGCGGCAGCTCGCCCGATAACGACCACGAGCGCCCCCTGCTGCTGCTTCGCATCGAGGGTGGCAACTCCGAGCTCGACTACCAGCAGGCGCGGCTGCGCGAGCTGCTCGGCTGCGCACCGTTTGCGAGATCCGACAACCCGCCCGACCACCACGACACACTCCACCAGGACTGGCTGCTGCGCCTGCGCGCGATTTCGATGCCCGGCCAGGCGCTGGCCTTCGCCGACAGGGTAGCAACCCTCGTCAAGGCCGGCGGGAGCTACCAGTTGCTGACCCACCTCTGCTCGGGCGAAACCGTGATAGGCCTTGAGCCCCGCCCACCGGTGGCAGCCGGGCAGGCTCCCACCAGTGGACGATCGCCCGGGGAGATGGCCGCGCTGCTGGCCGAACTCAGGCAGGCCGCCTTTGACTACAAGGCGCGCGTGGTGGTCGAGCAAGCGCCCGCCGAGCTGTACGAACTCGTCGACTGCTGGCACGGCCGCCCGGCAGGACTGGGCCTGATGCGACAACTGAAAAAACGCTTCGACCCCGTTGGCATACTGTCCCCGGGCCGACTGGCCGGTGGCCTGTAGTGGATACCGGTCTGCCCTGCATACACTGCGGTCTCTGCCTGCACAGCTGCCCCACCTACCGCGAGCTGGGCAGCGAAGCCGACTCACCGCGCGGGCGCATCTATCTCATGGAGGCCATCGAAGCCGGCGAGCAGGAGTTTGACGCGCCCGCGCGCGCGCACCTCGAGGGCTGCCTCTCTTGCAAGGCCTGCGAGACCGCCTGCCCGAGTGGCGTCGATTTTTCCGCACGCATGGATAAGTTTCGCCCCCGCCTGGCTGCCGCCCACCGACTGGCCCCGGGCAGGAGAGCGGCACTGCTGGTAACGCGCTTTCCCCTGCTGCTGAAAATCGCTGCCCGCACCGCGCGACTGCTCGACCTGCTCGGTCTCGAACGACTGCGACGACTGCTGCCCGGCCTGGGACTGATGCCTGGACGCAAGCGCAAGCTGAGAGCCAGTGGCCTCACGATCGGCAGCCCCGGCAAACGTTCAAGCGGCCTGCGCGTGGCCCTGCTGCAGGGCTGCGTGGGCAACGCGGTGGCGCCCGGCATAACCCGTGACGCAAGGGAAGTGCTCGAGCGAAACGGCATCGCCGTGGTCGACGTGGCCGGCCAGGGTTGTTGTGGGGCGCTGTACGCACACTCGGGCGACCGCGAACGCGCCGCCGAACTCGCCAGCCACAACGTGCGCCTGCTCGATGCCGCGGGCCTGGACCACGTGGTGACCACGGTGGCCGGTTGCGGAGCCTTCATGCGCGAGTACGACAGCCTGCTCGCCCACGACAATCTGCTCTCGGGCGCCGCGCAACGCCTGGCGGGAGCTACCCGCGACGTCTCCGAGCTGCTCGTAGAAGCAGGCTTCGACCCGCCCATGCACCCGCTGACCGACATCGGACCGGTGGCCTACCACGATGCCTGTCACCTGCTGCACGGCTGTTCAGTGGCCGAACAACCGCGCATAATTACGCGGGCAGCCGTGGGCCGGGAACCGCTGGAGCTGGCCGAAAGTGAGCTCTGCTGTGGCAGCGCCGGCAGCTACAACCTCGAGCAGCCGTCAATGGCGGCACGGCTGGGACGGCGAAAAGCGGCTGCGCTGGGTGCAAGCGAGGCCTCAGTGCTCGCCGTGGGCAACGTGGGCTGCATTCTACAGATAGAGATGCACGCGCGCCGCGCCGGGATAGACGCCGAGTTGCTGCACCCGGTGGAGCTGCTCGCGCGAGCCTACCGCGAAGGTCCGTCGCCGGCTGCTGCCTCCTCGAGGCTCAGTAAGATACGTCGTCGCTGACGTCTATGGTGGGCCAGGGCAGGGTGTCGATACGCGACTCCAGCTCGCCCAGGCGATCGACCAGCAGGTGAATGGCGTCCTGGCCTTTGCGGTCGTCACTGTCGGAGATCACCGACTCGAGCTCGCCCACCCTCTGCCTGAGCAGCAACAGCTCGCGCGCCACCTGGCCACGGCCAACCTCGTCGATCTTGTACTCGACGTCTTCAATCCTTTCGTCGAGCTCCTGCATCGACCCGACCGAAGCGATGCCCAGGCTGGAAAAGAGCCTTTCGCCCCAGGCCGAACCGCGCGGCAGGATCATGTCCCCGCCCACCTCGGCCAGGTAGCCGGCCACGCGCGTGGCTCCCGTTCGAACCTCGTGAGTCACCGACGACAAACCCCGGCGACTGTTTTCAATCGCGCTCGTCAGGTCCCTGGCCAGCCCCGAGGCCAGCCTGCTACCGCGACTCAGATTCGCCAGGGTGTCCCCCAGCGCTTCCGGTACCACCATTGTCCAATCAGCCATGGTTACTCACGCCCCCTTATCTCCCCCACACAACTGCGGTCTATTGTACCCGCAGGCTACCCCGCCGGGCAACAATCCCGAAAAACCATGCCGTTACGGGCCAAAAAGCGCCAAGGGCAGGCTCATCAGCGGCGGCGGGCGGACGGTGGCGACTCAATCCGCGGCGGCGGCCAGGCGATACTCTACCGGCAGCAGGAACTCGTAGTCCCCCGCGGGCAGGGTTTCGGGCACAGGCGGAAGCGGTGCAGCCCTGTCCAGCATGTCGGCGGCCGCCCGGTCGAGCAGGGCGCTTCCCGTGGACTGCTCGATAGACTGCTCGAGCAAGCGGCCGTCGCGGGCGATGCGAACCCTGAGCAATCCGCTGCCCGTCACACCGCGCCGTCGCGCGATCTCGGGATAGTTCTTGTGCCGAGCGATCCAGCCCGCCAGGGTTTGCTCGTACAGGGCCCGCTGCCGGGAAGCTCGCGCCGCGGCCACGGCCTCGCTCGCAGGAGGCGAGGGCCGGGGAGGGCTGGGTTGCAGAACTGCGGCCCCGGTCGGCGGCGCCTCTACAGGTGCCTTTTCTGCCAGCGGCTTTTTTACCGCGGCTTCCTTATCCACCGACGGCGGTGGCGCGGGCTTTTTATTTTCAAGCTCGGGCGAAACGTGGCGCTGGCCGAGGCTCGCAAAGCTGAGCTCAAGCGCAGCGGGAGGCAGGACGACGGCAGCTCGCACATCGGGCAGGCCCAGCACGAGCAGCGCGTGCAGCAGCAGCGACGCCAGCAAGGACAGCCCGGCAAGTAGCCTGCTGTCAGCCGCCGTCATCATCGGCCCGGTCGACGTCGGAGCCCCCAGCGGGAGCCGGAAAAACCGTGGCCAACGAAAGAGCCCGGCCACCGGCCTGCCGCACGGAGTCCATCACCCTCACCAGTTCGGCCACTGCCACCGCGCGATCGGCACGCAGAAGTACAGCCTGGTCGGCGCTGAGCAACAGCTCGAGCTCCGCCTTGAGGTCTGCGCTGGCCACCTGGCGGCCGTTCAACCGGGTGCTGCCGTCGGCGGCCAGGCTTAGCGTTATGGCACTGTCACCGACCGGCCGGGAAGACTGCGCCCGGGGGAGGTCGAGTTGAATGGCCCCGCTCTTCTCGTAGCTGCTGGTAAGCAGGAAAAATATCAGCAGCAGAAAGACTACGTCTACGAGCGGAGCTACGCTCAGCCGCGGACGCAGGCGTGAGCGACGGTCAAACTCCATAGTCCTCGTCGGCCAGATTCACCCGGCCGCCCTCGGTCGCCGCCCCCGACGACCCCAGGCCACGGCGCTCGAGAGCCCGCGCGCAGGCGTCCTTGAGTGTGGCCGCAAAACTGTCGAGCCGGCCCTCCAACCAGTAGAAGGCAGCCATGGCGGGTATCGCCACCAGCAGTCCGAAGGCCGTGGTGAGCAAGGCTATCCATATGCCGCCCGAGAGCATGGCCGGGTCGACCCGGGAGCCGGCTGCCTCAACGGCCATGAAAGCGCGTATCATTCCCAGCACGGTTCCCAGCAGACCCAGCAAGGGGCTCAGGTGGGCGATGCCCGACAACGCGCGCAGCCAGGACTCGAGCTCACGAATGAGGGCGCTGCCCCTGCGCGCCATCTCGGACTCAATAAACTGCAGACGCTGTCCGCAGACCGCCTCGAGCACGCGCGCGGCCGGGTTCTTTGCGGCCGCAAACAGCTCGCCGGCCGCTGCCGGGTCCTGCCCGAGGGCCTCGAGGCCCGGCTCAACAAAGTCCCAGTCGCGCAGACCCAGGCGCGTAAATTGCCAGCCTTTAAAAATGACGATAGCCCCGGCGGCCACCGACAGGGCGAGCAGCACGTACATAACAGCGCCGCCCCTGGCCAACAGTGTCGCTGCATCCATGCCGCCATCCATTGGCCGCCCGTGCCACTAAAGCAACGCTGCGGCCAGCTTTATCGCCACTTACCAAGGCTTGACACAGCGCTTCGACTTTGACTATCATAGTCAAAGTCAATGAACGGCCCGTCCCTGGTGGCCGCTAAAGGAAATTAACGGATATGAGAACTACCGGCCTGTGGGCCATGGCCCTGGCCTGCACCCTGATGACGGCGGGCGCAGGCAACGCCTGGGCCGACCAGGCCATGGACAAGCGCATCGACGAACTCGAGCGGCAGATCAAGGTGCTCGCCGAAGAGCTCGGGCGCGTGAAAGAGGCGCAGGTCATCCCCGAAACCACCGAGCTCAAAAGCGAGTGGGGCATGGGGCCGGCGGCGTCAAAGGTCTACGGCCTTGAGAGCGGGCTGTCGATAGCCGGCTACGGCGAATTCAACTTCGCCCACGTCGAAGGCGGCGACGACACCGCCGACTTCCTGCGGCTGGTGACCTACCTCGGATACAAGTTCAGCGACAAGATCCTGCTCAACACCGAGATCGAGTACGAGCACGCCTCGACCGGCAAAAACGGTTCGGTGTCGGTCGAGTTCGCGTACCTCGACTTCCTCATCAACCAGCGAGCCAACGTCCGCGCCGGACTCGTACTGGTGCCGGTGGGCTTCGTCAACGAAATGCACGAGCCTCCTTTCTACCACGGCAACCAGCGGCCCATTGTCGAGCGCCGGATCATCCCCAGCACCTGGAGAGCCAACGGCCTGGGCCTGTTCGGCGAGCTGGCGCCGGGCCTGAGTTACCGCAGTTACGTGGTCACCAGCCTGGACGCCAGCGGCTTCAGTTCCGGCGACATCCGCGGCGGACGACAGAAAGGCTCAAAGGAACTCGCCAACGATTTTTCCTGGGTCGGCCGACTCGACTGGGAGCCAACGCCCGAGCTGCTGCTGGGTGCATCGGCCTACCTGGGCGACCAGGGCCAGGACGGCATCGCCGCCGACATGGACAGTAACCCCGTCACTGCAGACGTTGAAGCCGACGTCTTCATGCAGATGTACGAGGCCCACCTGCAGTACCGCTCACACGGGCTGGAGCTGCGCGCGCTGGGCGTAACCGTTGACCTCGACGACGCCGACGTGCTGAGCACGGCCAACGGGAAAACGATAGGCTCCACCATGGAGGGCTGGTACGCCGAGATCGCTTACGATCTTATGCCAGTGCTCAGTCCGAGCAGCGACCAGTACCTCGCTCCGTGGCTGCGCTACTCAGCCCTGGACACCAACGCCGACGTGCCCGCGGGCTTCAGCGCCGACCCCTCGGCGGACCGCGAGTTGCTCGAAGTGGGCGTGGCCTGGAAGCCCATCTCCAACGTAGTCATAAAACTCGACTGGCGTGACTTCAGCGACGCCGAGACGGGCAGTGACCCCGGCGACGAGCTGCGCCTGGGCGCGGGCTTCGTTTTCTGATGAAAACCCGGGCCAACTGGACGCGGGCGGCGCTGCTGGCCCTGGTCATATCGGCGACCCTGCTGGGGCGACAGCCGGCCGACGCAGTGGTGTTCTACGCCCGCGACGAAATGCTGGAGCTGGCGTTCCCCGATGCCGACGAGGTTGTTACGCGCAGTTTCATTATCACCGGCGAGCAGAAGACCCGGCTTGAGGAACTCGCCCGATCGCGTTTCGACTCGAGGTTGCTCACCGCCTACGAGGGCTGGCGCGACGGCCGGGTCACCGGCTGGGCCCTGCTCGACACCCACAACGTGCGCACCCTGCCCGAGACCTTTCTCGTAGTGCTGGCCCCTTCAGGCAAGGTGACGGCCACCCACATGCTGGCCTTCCACGAGCCCACCGAGTACTTGCCGCCGCCGCGCTGGCTGAAACAGTTTGACGGCCAGGACCTCGACAACGACCTGCGCGTGGGCCGCGCCATCGCCGGCATCACCGGCGCCACGCTCTCGGCCAGGGCCGTGGAGGGCGGCATACGCCGGGCGCTGGCTACCTGGCAAGTGCTGCTGGCTCCCGGAGCCGACTTACCGTAGGTTTTGCAGGACGCCGTGAGATTCGTAGTCACAGGGGAGTGGACGCGTAACCGTCTGCTGAAGACCATAGTGCTGTGCTTCCTGATCTACACGGCCCTGCTCTGGGCCAGCAACGCGGCGCTGTATTTCTCGAAGATGTCGCTGAATCCCGACTCGGTGGTGAGCTACTACCTGGGCGACCCCGCAACCTTCCGCCAACCCCGCCCCCTGCTCGCCTTGCTCGAGGTGCTGCACTTTCACTCGTTCGCGATGGGCATACTGCTGCTCACCCTTACCCACCTGATGCTGTTTGTGCCGTTGTCGCTGAAAATTAAGGCCTGGGGAATCGCTCTCAGCTTCGGCTCGGGACTGGCCAACGAGGCCGCGGGCTGGGGGGTGCGTTTTGTTCACCCGGGTTTTGCCTGGGCCAAGGTGTTCTCCTTCCTGCTGCTCGAGACGACGATACTGTGCTTGATGTTGCTCGTAGCCCGGGCGTTGCTGTTCAACACGCCCTCGGACTACAACGGCGATACGTGAAGCGCGTGCGCGCTTACAGCGCCTGCGCACTGCTGCTGGCAGTGGCCATTTCGGGCTGCGCGGCCTCTTCGGCCGGCACCCCAGCCGCTCACTCCCCCGAAGTCCTGCTGTTTGAAGCCGCGCGGGGGTGGCCTGTCATGGGCACCGTGCTCGAGCTCAGGGTAACGGCGGCCGACAAGGCCACCGCCGCCAACCTGGCCGACCGCGCCCAGCAACTCGTCGCCCACTGGGACGACGTGCTCACCACCTGGAGAAACGACGGCCAGCTGTACCGCTTCAACCAGCGGGCCGGTGAAGGCCCGCAGCTCATCGGCCACGATCTGGCCACGGCTCTGGCCAGCATGCTGCGCTTGTCAGGAAACACAGACGGCGCCTTTGACCCGGCCGTGGGCCCACTGGTTGATTACTGGCGTGAGCAGCCAGGCCTCGCGGCGCCCGCAGCAGCGGGGCCGGAGGTCAGGATAGCCTCCGCGCTTGAGCTCAACGGAGACCGCGCCAGCCTCCTGGCCAACTCCGCCCTGGACGCCGGCGGCATAGGCAAGGGCCTGGCCCTCGACGCGGCCGTTGACCTTTTGCTCTCGCTCGGAGCGCGCGGGGCCTGGCTCAACCTGGGTGGCTCAAGCCAGGCGGCTTTCGGCAGCGACTCCAGGGGCAGGCCCTGGCGGGTAGCCGTGGCGGCCCTCGATGCCACGACCGTGCACGGCAGCGTACTGCTCGACGGTCGATCGCTGTCGACCTCGCGCTCCAGGCCAGCGGGCGACCCGGCGGGCAGCATCATTGACCCCCGCTCGCAGCGCCCTGTCACCGAACCACGAATCGCCACCGTATTGGCGGCCGACGGCGCAACTGCCGAGGCCTGGTCGACGGCACTGGTCGTGCTTGGCAGAATGGGGGTACAGGCCGCGCGCGACGCGGGCGTTGAAGTTGTGTTCGAAGACCCAGCGGGCGTTGTCGTCACCCGGGGTTTCCCGCTGGAACGCCAGCGGGCAGAGAGCCAGGACTCAGCCGCCCCGCTGGGCCGCTGATCGGCGGGACACGAGTAATTTGGCAGCCAGGAAAAAAAGCGACACCGTCCTCGCCGACACCATAACCGACCTGCTCGCCCAGGCCCTGCCCGAACCCGTGGAGCGTAAATCGCTACCCTACCTGCGCGAGATCATCGAAGAATGCCTCGCCATGGTCAGGGGTGGTGCCGACATGGCCGACATAAAACTCGTCACGGCCGCCTTCGCCGAAATTCGCAAGGGGCTGGCCTGTTTTCAGCCCTGGAGCGACACGCGCAAGATCACCACATTCGGATCCGCGCGTACGCCTGCCGACCACGGCGAGTATCACCTCGCGCGCAACTTTTCTGAGGCGGCCGCCCGCGCCGGCTTCATGATCATTACCGGCGCCGGCCCCGGCATCATGGCGGCCTGCCAGGAAGGCGCCGGCAAAGAGCGCAGCTTCGGCGTCAACATACAGCTGCCTTTTGAGAACGAGGCCAACAGCTTTATCGCGGGCGATCCCAAGCTGGCCGAGTTCAAGTACTTCTTCACTCGAAAGCTGTTCTTCCTCAAGGAGTCATCGGCTATCGTGTTGTTTCCCGGTGGCTTCGGAACCCACGACGAAAGTTTCGAATCTCTCACCCTCATACAGACCGGTAAGAGTCAGCTCGTACCCATGATCTATCTCGACGTGCCCGGCGGCACCTACTGGAGGAGTTGGGACAAGTACATCCGCGAGCACCTGCTCAGGCGCGGGCTGATTTCAAAAGAGGACCTCTCGCTCTACACCGTCACCGACGACAGCGAAGCGGCGCTACGCGAGATCAACCGTTTCTACCGCGTGTACCATTCGTCGCGCTACGTGGGACGACGCCTGGTGCTGCGCCTGCAGCAGCGACTCGACGAGGGCCTGGTGACAGAGCTGGGTCGCGAGTTCAGCGACATCCTGGGCTCGCCGCCCGAACAGCGCGAAGCCTTTTCCCAGGAATCAGACGAGCCCGAGCTGGCCGGACTGCCGCGCCTGGCACTCGATTTCAACCGTGCGGGCCACGGCCGCCTGCGCGAGCTGATCAACCGTATCAACGGCCAGGACTGAACCCCGAACTGGCGACCTGGTTCAACTATAGACCGCGATAACCCGCAACGTTGCGGATTGTTGCATCAGGTCGCGCTACCGGCAGCCTCGTTGAGCAGCGTAAGCAGGCCGGGCAGCTCGTGGATAGCTCCAATACTCAACTGCGCGTGGGCGACAACCGGCCCGACTCCCACAAAATGCAGTCCCGCGGCGGTGGCCGCCTGGAGGTCGCAGTCCTGGTCGCCCAGGTAAACGGCTTCACGCGCCCCCACGCCAAAACGCTCGAGACAACTGAGCAGCATGTCCGGAGCCGGCTTGGGCAGCTCGACGTCGAGCGTACCGACGCTGAAATCAAAACGACTGTCGAGCTCAAACAGCTCGAGCAGACGGCCCACCGTGCGGCCGCGGTTGGTGGCCATGGCCGTGTGGTAGCCGTCGGCGCGCAAAGTGTCGAGCAGGTCGTGCAAGCCCGGGGCGGGATGCATCAACGAGTAGAACGGTTCGTAGTCGGTAGCGATCGCCGTCTGGCGTACCCTCGCAGCCATGTCGGGACGATCGGCGAAGTAGACTTCGAAGAACTGGGGCGAAGACATCGCGTGGCATTTTTCTTCGAGCGCCGACGTCATCGCTGGCTCGCCGACACGGCGCAGCACTTCGTTATAAAAACCGATGTTGGCGTCACCTGATTCGAACAGCACGCCGTCACAATCGAACACCAGCAGGCTGATAGGCACGGTCAGCTGCTGCCCTCGACCAGGGCCTGCACGCGAGCCTTCCAGGTCGCGCGCTGCTCGAGCCTTCGCTCTTCGGTCAGGGCGGGTTCAAATACCCGGTCAAACGACCAGCCACCGCCAGGGTCGCCCTCCCCCGGTTCCAGGCCCACCGCCGCGGCTGCCATCAGGGCAACGCCGCGGGCGCCACCGTCGAGATCACTGCTGCGCTCGACCCGCGTGCCTGTAAAGTCAGCGATCATCTGCAGCAACAGCCCGCTGCTCGAGGCCCCACCATCAACCCGCAGCGCTTCGAGGGGTAATGGCTCGGTAGATAGCGCCTCGCCGGCGGTTTGCCACAGCCCCTCGGCAGCATCGACCACCCTGTGGGCCACTCCTTCAACGCTCGCGCGCGCGAGCTGCGCGCGACCCACGGCTGCCGAAAGCCCACCCAGCTGGGCCTGCGCATTGTTCTCCTGCCAGGGAGTACCGAGGCCGTGGAGGGCAGGAATCATCCAGGCGCCCCCGCAATCGTCGGCTGTTTCGGCCTGCGCTGCCAAGGCCGCCGGGCCACCGTCAAAGCCCAGCGCAGTGGCCGCCCAGCGCAGGGCTTCGCCTGCGGTGATGACCTGCCCCTCCATACAGTAAGTCGACACGCCGTCCTCTCTCCAGGCCACCAGCGGAAAAGTGCCCGGCCCACCGAGCCGCAGTTCACCCCCGGTATTGAGATTGACCGAAGCCGAGGTCCCCAGCGTGCACTTGGCGCTGCCCTCAACAAGGCAGCCGAGCCCGAACAACGAGGCCTGCTGATCGGCCGAAGTACAGCCCAGCGGCACCGTGGCACCGAGCAGTTCCGCCTGCAGGCCTCCGGTCACCAGCTTGGAGTCTACGAGCTCGGGTAACATGGCGCGTTCGAGGCCGAGCTCCACCAGCAGGGCATCACTCCAGTCGCCGTCGGCAAAGTCGTACAGGCCGCTGGGAAAAGCGTTGGAGTGATCGCAGGTGTGCAAGCCTCCACAGAGGCCTGCCACCAACCAGGAGTTGGGCGTTCCCATGCGCAACCGGCCCGCGGCCGCTGCCCCGGCCGCGGCGTCGATGTTGGCCATGATCCACTCGGCCTTGCTCGCCGCCATCCCCGGCATCACGAAAAACCCGGCCGCCTGCAACTGCTCGCAACGCTCAGCCCCGCGCGCGTCCTGCCAGCTTATCATCGGCGACAAGGGCTTCGTGCTGACCGAGTCCCAGGCCACTATCGAGCCGCGCTGGTTGGCTATGCCCAGGGCCTTTACTCCCTCGGCCTTGCCGCCCGTCCGGCCCAGCACCTCCGTGAGCACCTCGACCGACGCGGCCAGCACCTGCGACGCGTCCTGTTCCACCAGCCCGGGCCCCGGATAAGTGGTGGCCACAGGCCTCACGGCGCGGGCCAGCACCGTGACCTTCTCGTCGTAGGCAATCGCCTTTACCTGCGTGGTCCCCGCATCGAGCGCGAGCAGCGTGGTTTTCATTCGGCGGGCTCCAGCAGCACGCCCGGATTCATGATCCCTGCGGGATCCAACGAGTCCTTGAGGGCACGCAACAACTCGACGCCTTCGCCCAGCTCGGCTTTCAGCCAGCCGCGTCTCACACGCCCGATGCCGTGATGGTGAGCGATCGTGCCGCCGGCTTCGTGAACTGCCCGCATGGTGGTTTCCCAGGCCCGGTCGTATATCTCCAAGCCACGCTCGAGATCGGGCTGAGACGCTACGAAGGTAAAATAAATATTCGCGCCGTGGGTGTAGCAGTGCGAAACGTGCCCCGACATGAGGAGCATGTCCTCTATCTCCCCGCCCTTTTTGCTTACATCGTCGTAGAGGGCCGAAAGCCTGTCCCAGGCAATGGCCACCTCTATGGTGTCGACCACCAGCCCCTGGTCTAGCAGGGAGTCAAAAGTAGGCACCTGGTTGCGGTGCTCCATCCAGCTGAGAACCGGCTCTTCACCGCGCGGCGTGCCGCCCTGCGCTTCCACTATGGCGGCTATGGCCGCGGACTCAGCCTGCACGAGCGACTCGGGCCCCTCGCTGAGAAACAGCAGGGCAGGTGCGCCCTCGGCCATGCCGGCAAAATGGCGACCCGCTTCGGCCGCGTCGTACAGGCGGGTAACCGCCGGCCGCCACCCCCCGCGCATTATCAGCCTGAGTGATTCCACCCCAGCGGCAAAATCTGGCACGGTGAATGCCTGGCCGCGCTTGCAGTCAGGCAAGGGGTGCACGCGGAAAGTGAGCTCACTGAATACCCCCAGTGTGCCCTCGCTGCCCATCAACATGTGCTTGAGATCGGGGCCGGTGGCCGAACGGGTGGAACTGGCCAGCCTGAGTACCGTGCCGCCGGGCAGTACGAACTCGCAGCCCAGCAGCATGTCCTCGATGTTTCCGTACAGGGTAGAGAACTGGCCCGACGCCCGCGTGGCGCACCAACCGCCGACACTCGAAATCTCTATCGACTGCGGGCAGTGTCCCATCGTCAGGCCGCGCTCGTTGAGAGCAGCCTCAAAATCGGAGCCCCGCATGCCAGCCTGGACGGTGGCCCTCAACGAAACGTCGTCTATATTGAGCACCGCATCCATGCGCCGCAGGTCGATTACTACGCTACCCGCCGACGCCAACACGCCGCCACACACGCCCGACCCGTACCCGTAGGGCAGCACCGGTGTGCCGGTCTCCCCGGCCCAGCGCAGGGCTGCCGAAAGTTCCGCGGTGTTGCTGGGTCTGAGCACCGCCCCGGCCCTCGGTTCGCGCCCACTCGCGCGTGCCTGCATGAGACTGCGCATCCAGGTGTCGCGGCCGGTTTCCTGGAGCAGCTCGCCCTCGGTCACTATCTCGAGACCGGGAGCGTCGGCCGCCAGCTTGCCCAGCCCTTCTACGTGTTCAGTCATAGCTCGTCTCCACAGCTCAACGCCGCTGTTTTATTTTGCGGCGTCGCGCGCCGCAGAAATCTGGGCGCGGGTTCTCGAGACAAAAACGTCCACTTCCCGCCGCCGCCGGTCATCGTCCCAGCCCAGTCTCACCGCCAGCGCACGAGCGGCCTCGGGCGCAGCAGCCATGGCCGCCTCGGCGTCGAACATCGCAGTGCGCACACGGCGTCGCAACAGGTCATCGAGGGTGAGCGCCATTTCCTGTTCAACGCAGTGCTCGAGCTCGGCCAGGGTCAGGTCTTTGAGGCCGCCCACGGCTTCGCCCCGGGCGGGGTCGTCGGCGATACAGCGCAGCAGCCCCGGGGCCCGGGCGCCGTATACAGCCCACAAGCGTTGCTCGAGCTCGCTGTCGTCGAGGCGGGCAGCCCGGGCCCGGGCCTCGAGTTGCTGGTCAGCGCTGCCTCCCACCAAGGGCGTGTCGCCCGGCGGCCCGGCGCTCGGCTTCAGGTCGGCCTGTTTGACCGCGGCGTCAACGACCCTTTCGGCCATGCGGCGAAAGGTCGTCAGCTTGCCACCAGCTATCGACACCAGCGGGCCGGGGCCGCTACTGAGCTCGTCGCGCCGCGATATCTCCGATACCTTGCGACCGGGCGCTGCCATGAGCGGCCGCACCCCCGCCCAGCAACCGAGCAGGTCGTCGGCCCGCAAGCGCAAACCGAGTGTCTCTTCCACCGCGTCGAGCAGGTAGGCAACGTCGGCACCCTCGATATCGGGCTCGGCCGGGTCGCCCTCGTAGAGCGTGTCGGTCGTCCCCAAGTAGCACGCGCCGCCTCGGGGAAGCGCAAATGCGGTGCGATTGTCGCTCGTGCGCAAGGCCAGCATGCTCGCCAATGGCAGGGCCTCGCCCTTGACCACAACGTGGATACCCCGGGTCAACTGCAGGCGCGGCCGCTGCGAAGCGTCGGCGAGTCCGGCCACCTCGTCGAACCAGGGCCCGGCAGCGTTTACCACGCAGCGCGCCCTGATCACCAGGTCGTCGGCTCCCAGTACGTCGCGGGCCGACAGAATGGCGCCAGCCTCTCCCATCTCTATGCCGTTGACCTCGGTGTAGTTGAGAGCCACCGTGCCAGAAGCAACAGCGCTCAGCACCGTCTCGAGTACCAGTCGAGCGTCATCGGTGAGGTACTCGCGAAACACCACCGAGCCAGCGATACCGCGGCCGGCCAGCAAGGGCTCAAACTCAACGGTCTGGCGTGACCCCAGCACCTTGTAGTCTTCACCGTCGGCCGACAATCGACGGAAGGCCCACATGCCAGCGGCCAGCTTGGCCATGCCGGCTTTCGACCGCGCGGGCGAAACGACGTTGATGGGCACGGCCAGGTGCGGAGCCATGCGGTGCAATACCGCGCGCTCGCGCGAAGCCTCTCGCACCAGGGCTACGTCACCCTGGGCGAGGTAGCGTATGCCGCCGTGAATGAGCTTGGACGAACGGCTGCTGGTGCCCCCGGCAAAGTCGCCACGGTCGAGCAGCAGGGTAGATAATCCACGCGCCGACGCCTCGCGGGCGACCCCCGCGCCGGTGATTCCTCCGCCCACAACAACGAGGTCAAAGCAGCCCTCGGCCGCCTGGCCAAGACGCTCCCCCCTGGTCGGGGGGGCCGTTGCTGGAGCTGTTTGAAGCGACTCAGACACCCGGGAGCAGACTGCTTGGCAAAGGGTGAATTGTCAAAAAGACCAGTATTTTACTGGCTCCAAGCCGTTTTCGGCCCGGAAAAAAAAGTTTGGATGCGCCGAGAAATCCCTTGACAGCCATGCCCCTGTTGTAGTAAGTGGATAGTCGCACTTTCTACTTCTTATGGCGAGAACCAGAAACACCGACACCGACACCGACAAGTCCCAGAGCACCACGGGCCTGCACAAGATCTCGGATCTCGCGCGCGAGACCGGCGTCTCTATCGGTACCATAAAATTCTACATCCGCGAGGGCCTGTTGCCCAAGCCGACGGTGAAGACCGGCCGTAACATGGCCTGGTACGATCACTCGTTTATCGAGCGCATCCGCGTCATCAAGGAACTGCAGCAGAAGCGTTTCCTGCCCCTGGACGTCATCAAGGCCATACTCGAGCACAACTCCGAGGTGGTGAGCGAGCGTGAGGTCAGCACCCTGCTGGGCATCGAGGGGACGCTGTACGAAGAAATTCACTACGCGCCCGACCAGCCGCCGGTTCCGGTAGAAGAAGCCCTGGCCCGCTACGGCGTGGACCGGGATCGTTTCGACTTCTGTGTTCGCCTGGGAATCATCACCCCCATGCAACGCGAAGGCGTGAGCTGCGTAGAGGGCGATGACCTTCTGCTGCTCGAAAACTTCCAGGCCATGCGCGAGGCCGGCGTAGGACCGGAGTTGTTCCCCTACGAGACCACCCTGCCCATCTACGTGGAAGCATTAGAAAAGCTCGCCCGCGAAGAAATCAAAATTTTCTCGCGGGGCGTGACCGACCATTTCGACCCCGAGCGCGTGCCCGAAATAGCAATAGCCGCCATGAAGCACGCCGAGCAGTTCATAGCACTGTTGAGGCGCAAGATGATACTACGCGCCATGGCGGAAATCAGGCTCGGTAACGAAGCCGAAAATACGGGCACCAACGACTGAAGCGCAGCCGGCCCGGCAACAAGACGACCGAAGAACAGCCGAAAGAGAAAAAGAAGAATGCCACGGGAAGAAACGATCGCTGACCAAAACACTCCGCCGCTGGTAGCCCGGGCCTTCGACAGCGTGGCCCACAGCTACGACAGCGCCTTTCTGGCGGACTACGATCACTTGCGCGGTGACCTCGTGCGGCTCTACCGCATGGCCAAGCAGGCCCAGTGGGACGGCGAGACCTACCTCGACTGGTCGATCGACGTTGACCCCGAAAAGCCTTTTTTCCCGGTAGAAGAAACGGCCATTTCCGGCACCTCGCACTGGACCCGTCTCACCGAGCGCGAGAAAGTCCAACTCAACCACGAGTCGATAGCATGGACGCTGTCGCAGTTTCTTCACGGTGAGCAGGGCGCCCTGCTGGCAACCGCGCAGATCGTGGACTCGGTGCCCAACATAGACGCAAAACTCTACGCGGCGACCCAGGTCATGGACGAAGCCCGTCACGTGGAGGTCTACGACCGCTACCTGCACGAAAAGATCGAGATCGTCTACCCGATAAACCCCGAGCTCAAGATCCTGCTCGACCAGGTTCTCAGCGACTCGCGCTGGGACATGAAGTACCTCGGCATGCAGATACTCGTCGAGGGCCTGGCGCTGGCTGCCTTCCAGACCATGCGTGACTACAGCACCGAGCCGCTGATCAAGGAGCTCACGGCCATGGTCATGAAAGACGAATCGCGCCACGTTGCCTTCGGCGTACTCAGCCTGAAGGACTACTACCGCGAGTTGAGCGAAGCAGAGGTCGACGAGCGCGTGGAATTTGTCTACGAGGGCTGCCGCCTGATGCGCGACCGCCTGCTGCAGCGCGAGGTCTACGAGAAGATGGGCATGGACGTCGAGGCCTGCGTTGAGATCGAATACCACGACCAGATGTCCAAGACCTTCCGCCGCGCGATGTTTTCCAAGATCGTGCCCAACGTCAAGAAACTCGGGCTGCTCAACGACAAGCTGAGAAGAGGATTCGAAGAACTCGACATCCTTGAGTTCGAGAACATGCCCTCGTCTGAAGAAGAATTCGCCGACTCGGCAGCGCTGGTGAACGAGTACAACACCGAAGCCCAAGCCGAGACATCGCTGGTGGCCTGAGCCGTTTATCGTACGAAATCGAGTAGAGAGAGAGAAAAGAGAGAAAAGGAGCATAAAATGAGTGAGCAGCAAAAGACCGAGACAGTTGAGCCGAGAAAATCACGCACCGTATGCATAGAAGACCCGGCCCTTACCATGGTCGAACCCGACTCGGTGAGCCCCGCCCAGTTCTTTACCCGCCCTCTTGACGAGTCCTCGCTCGTGCCGGAAAAACGCCTGATGCTCGCCGTGCTCGAAGACGCGATCGCCTCGTTTCAACGCAACGTCTTCCGCGGTGGCAGCGTCCCGCTGCTGCCCTCTGAAGAAGAAGCCGCGGTCGACTCATGGCTGGATTCGGGAGACATGGACTGGGCCTTCTCGTTTGAAAGTATCTGCCAGGCGCTGGACATGGAGCCCGACTACCTTCGCAGGGGCCTGGAGACCTGGCGTGACCGGGCGATGTCGGCCGGCGTCGAGGGACAGGTCTACCGTTTCCCTTTCCGACGCGTCAACGGACGTCGCCACAGCATCAACCCCAAGCGCGAGCGGCGCCGCGTGCGCAAAACCGCCTGAGCCTGGTTCGTTCAGGAGCGGGGCATGCCAAGCACGCGCTGGGCGATGATGTTGCGCTGCACCTCCGAGGTGCCCGCGGCGATCGTGCGTCCGCGCGAGTAGAGGTAGAGCTCGGGCCACTGGCCTGCCAACGGTGCCCTGGGATCCTCTCCCGAGAGCATCGAGTAAGGGCCGGACATCGACATCGGCACGGCCAGCATGCGCTGGTACATCTCGCTCCAGAACAGCTTTTCCATTGATCCCTCGGCGCCGGGCGGGTCGCCCTTGAGCCGACGGGTCAGGTGCCTGAGCGAGGTCAGTCGTATGGCTTCGCTTTCTATCCAGGCCTGGGCCAGGCGCTGCCTGTAGACCGGATCATCGGCCGGCGCCCCCTTGCCGTGGTCAAAGTCGCGGGCAAACTTCAGCATATCGTCGAGCGCCACGCGCGACTGTAACTGACGCTGGAAAGTAAGCGTCGCGCGCTCGTGCATCAACATGGCGATCGCCATCTTCCAGCCACCGCCCGGCTCGCCTATGACCCCCGAACGCGGAACACGCACGTTCTCCAGGTATACCTCGTTGAACTCGCTGTCGCCGTTGAGCTGCCGCAACGGTCTCACCTCGACGCCGTCGCTCTTCATGTCGACGATCAGCATGGTGATACCCTCGTGCGGTTTCGGGCCGCGATCGGTACGCGCGAGCAGGATGCAGTAGTCGGCGTACTGCGCGTACGAGGTCCACACCTTGGTGCCGTTTACCAGGTAGTCGTCACCGTCGAGCTCGGCCCGGGTGGACAACGAAGCGAGATCCGAACCGGCGCCCGGCTCACTGAAACACTGGCACCAGATTTCGTCGGCGTTGAGGATCGACTTCAGGTAGCGTTTTTTCTGGGCTTCGCTGCCGTGCTCGATGATCATCGGGCCGACCATGCTCAGGGCCAGCAGGTTGACCAACTGCGGCGAACCAGCGCGGGCCAGCTCTTCCTGAAAAATTATCTGTTCGACGAGACCGACGCCCTGCCCGCCGTATTCCGCGGGCCAGGAAAGCCCGCACCAACCGTCTTCATACAAGCGCTTCTGCCAGACCCTGCCCACGGCGACCTTTTCGTCCAGGACCAAACCTTTCAGCCGGGGAATAGAGCCGTCGTCGCCGCACCGTTCGAGCCACTTGCGCAGACGGCCGCGGAAAGCTTCCTGTTCATCGCTGTAACCGAAATCCATCAGCCCACCTCTATCAGTATTTTGCCGGCGCCGCGGCAGGCCGCACGCTCAAAGGCTTTCTCGCCGTCGTCGAGCCCGTAGCGCCCACCGATCATGGGCTCGGTCTGCACCTGGCCGCGCTCGAGAAGCTCCAGCGCCGGCTCGAACGCGCCGCAGCGAGAACCCAGTATCCTGATCTCGTTGATAACCACCGGGGCCAGGTTCAGCTCGTGACTACCCTCAACGGTAGTCTTGAGCGCCAGCGTTCCCCGCGGACTGGTGACCTGCAGGGCGGCCTCCAGCCCTTCGCGACTGCCGGTGGCCTCCACGACCAACGGCCAGGTCTTACCCTGCGGCAACTCTTCGACCAGGCAGACACCGGAATCCCCCAGCCAGCCGAGCTTGTCGAGGTGCCGGCCGACAAGCTCCACCCTGCAAGCGTGGGCCGCCAGCACCTGG
This sequence comes from bacterium UBP10_UBA1149, assembly GCA_002311335.1. Taxonomy (GTDB): domain Bacteria; phylum Desulfobacterota; class Binatia; order UBA1149; family UBA1149; genus UBA1149. The sequence continues at coordinate 8,017 of DBZX01000034.1, read as the reverse complement.
GCCAGCAGCAAGCCGAGCTTGCCGTCGCCCATCACCAGCGCCGTCGGCGGCACTTCTCCCGCCAGCTGCTCCACCAGCTGGCAGGCAGCGGCCAGCGGCTCGGTAAAAACGGCCTGCGCGTCGCTCACGCTGTCGGGCACCAGCGAAAGGTTGCGCCCGGGTATGAGAAACTCCTCGGCAAACGCCCCGTCGGCACCTTGGATGCCGAGGACTGTGCGCCGCGGACAATGCCTGGGGTTTCCGCCACGACAGGTAGCGCAGTCGTGGCAGGAAAAATTGATTCCCCCGACCACCCGCGCGCCGGCCAGGTGGCCGTCGAGGGCCTCACCCACGAACTCGTGCCCCAGCACACCCTCGAATCCCATGTAGCCGCGGGCCAGCTCAAGGTCGGTGTTGCATATGCCCGCTATGCGGGTACGCACCCTTACGAGGCCATCCCCCGAAAGGGGGCGCTCCCGGTCACGCTGCAAGCGCACGAGGGAATTATCGAGAACAAGGGCTAGCACGGTATTTACCCGCCCGGGGTCACCGGAAACGATTCCCTATCCAGCCATGACTCCATGGTGCTTGCAACGCGGCTCCTTCATGGATTAAATAGAAGCGAGCCTGCGAAAGCTTGATGAACGACCCAGACCAACCCCCATCGCCGGCACCGGCTATCCGGACTTTCAGCCAGCGACAACGAATCCAGTGAACGATACTACAGCCTTGTTGACGGCCGTCGGGCTGTTGCTGGTCAACGCTTGCTTCGTGGCCGCCGAGTTCGCGATCGTCACCGTGCGTCGAAGCCGGGTGGAAACCCTCGTCCGCAACGGCCGGCGGCGAGCAGTCGTGTTGGAAAAAGTTCTCAACGATCTTGACCGTCACATTACCGCCGGCCAGCTCGTGATAACAGCAGCGAGCCTCGCCATAGGCGCGATCGCAGAACCGGCCCTCGCCCGCAGCCTCGAACAACTGCTGGCGCCTGCCGGTCTCGCCTCTCCCGCTTTTGTTCACCTGCTCGCCCTGCTGCTGGCCTTCACATTCATCACCGTGACACTGGTGATAGCCGGTGAGCTGGCGCCCAAGTTTCTCGGCCTGCGCCGTACCGAGAAAGTGGCGATGTGGATGTCGCCGCCGCTGCACCTCGTGGCCCGCCTTTCGTCGCCACTGCTCGCGGTGATGAACCGCCTCGCCCAGGGCCTGCTTTCGATGGTCGGCGTGACCGAGGTCGACCAAGAGTACGAATCCATGAGCGCCGAGGAACTGCAGATTTTCCTGGCCGAAACTTCCACCCTGGGCCGCTTGTCAATCAGCAACCGGCGCCTGCTGGGAAACCTGATCGAGTACTCTGACCACAACGCGCGGCAGGTAATGATCGCCCGCGACCAGATCGATTTTATCTCCCTCGAACGCAGCCTCGAAGAAAACATGACCATCATCCACGAAACCAGCCATACCCGTTATCCACTGTGCGAGACCGGGTTGGATAGCGTCGTGGGTATGATTCACATCAAGGACCTCTTTCACCGTGCCAACAGCCTGCAGTCTTCAGAAGACCTGCGGCTGCTCCAACACGAGATGCAGTTTGTACCCGAAACCCAGGCCATCGACGTGCTTCAGCGGAACTTCCAGCGCCGCCGGGCCCACATGGCCCTGGTGGTGGACGAGTACGGCGTGCCTACCGGACTGGTCACGCTTGAAGACGTGCTCGAAGAACTCGTCGGCGAAATACAGGACGAGTTTGACGCCGACGAAGAAGCCAAGATCCTGCACACCGACGACGGCATACTGATCGATGGCATGCTCCTGGTCGAAGACCTCTGCCGCGAGCTCGACATCGAAGACACAGGCGGCGATTCAGATACCGTGGGTGGCTACGTTACAGACCAGCTGGGCAGAATCGCCCGCGCTGGCGACGTGTTCGAAATAGGCGATTACCACGGCCGCGTCAGCGAGATGCAGGGCCGGCGCATAGCCCGCGTTTTACTGGCGCCCGCGGCGGGGCAGGAGCCCGCTGGCGGCGAAAACCCGGCGGACGAAGATTCCCCGGCCAGCGACGATCCCACCTGACGCAGCGCCTGTTGCGCCGACCGATCAGCCGCCGATGGCCAGCTGCTGAAAAGCGCGGCCGGTAAACCACCAGGTACCAAGCGCGAGCGTCGTGGCCGCACCCACCCTGGTCAGCCCCCTCACGGCTGGAGCCCCGCCCGCGCGCCGGGCAAAGCCTTCGGCAAAACCGAGCAGGGGCCACATCAACGAAAGTGCCGCCAGCTGTCCCAGCTCTACACCGACGTTGAAGCCCACCAGCGCCGAGAGGATCGACGCCTGCGCGCGACTGTCTTCGAGCAGTGCCCCGGCAAAACCAAAGCCATGCAGCAGGCCGAACACGACCGCGCAGAACCAGCGCAGGCGGCCGGGCCTGTCGCTGCCGCCGAGCAGGCGAAAGTAGCAAGCCGAAAACACCGCCATCCCGAGCATGCTCGTTGCCGAAACGGCGAGCAGGCCCATGGCCGCGGGAAGCGCCAGGGCGGCTATGAGCAATGGCGTCCAGCGCGTAAGTGTTGAAGAGCGGCCACCGGCCAGCCAGGCGTTCTCCACCGACACTATAATTATCGACAACGCTATCAGGGCCTCGACAGCGTACGCGTCCGGGCGCAGCAGGCCGGTGACGGTCAAGCCCAGGGTCAGGCTGTGAGCAAGCGTGAAGCCGGTGACCACCGCCAGCATTTCCTTGAACGCCGTACCGCCGAGCAGCAAGGCCAGCAGGAACACCAGGTGGTCGTACCCGCCCACGGCGTGGAGAAAACCACTGCCCACGAAATCGTCCCAGGCCGACGATGAAGCCTGCTCCTGCGACCGACCGGGGCTTGCTTGCGTCCAGCTGCGCCGCCCCGCGCCCAGCAGGAACTCGTGCTCTTTGCCCTCGGCGTCAAACAACCGCCCCATGTTCATGTGCTGGGGGAGCAACGGTGCCAGCAAGTCACTGCGTATGGCCACCACGCCCTGGGCCGGGCAGTCGAGCTCCCACTCGAACAGGGCAAGATCAGGCGATCCCGCCAGCCGCCGGGCCGAGTGAGCCTTGCAGCGGTGGCCGTCTACCGTGACCGCCAACTGGGACGCGAGCTGCACGGGCATTCTTCCACCGGACAGCTGTGCCCCACTGCGATAACGCTCAAGATCGAAAGCCCGCAAGCGCAAGCGTGCGCTTAACTGCGTGCCACTTTCACCCCTGCTGACCCACCAGCGTGACCACGACATACTGCGATCATGGGCCCGGGCGGGGTCGGCCTCCCACAGCACGGCTGACACCAGGAAGACCAGCAGGCCGATGACGATCAGTGCGCCGGGCGACCGTCGAACCAGGGTCACCTGTAGTCCTCGGCAATTTCGACGCTCGCCCGGCGCTTCATGCGGTCTATGTAAGCCCGCAGGGCGTCGTCCCCGGCGCGGCGGCGGTACTCGTTCAGGACCTGCACCCTGCTCTTCTCAAACGCCGGCTCGGCCGCCTGCACGCGCCCGAGAAGCCGCAGCAACCGCGAGCCACCAACACCGGGCAGCACCTCACTGTACTCGCCTTCGGCGAGACCCATGGCGGTGCGTACGGCGGTGGGTCCGAGGTAGTCGCGCAGCTTCGTCGGCGGCAGCGGCTGGGCCGGCAGGGGCAGCGCCGACCGGTCGGCCAGCTCGCGGGCCACCAGCTCTGCTGACTCTCCCGCACGCAAGCGGGCAAGCGCCTTGTCAGCGCGCAGCGCATGGGCCAGGCCGGCTCGCCTACTGCTGAAGAACATCTGCTCGACCACCAACCGCGGCGAGGAGCGGAAGTAGTCGCGGTTGTCCTCGAAAAACTCCCGCAGTTGCTCGTCACCTGGGTCGAGGTCGCTGCTGTCGGTCACCACCGAATCAACCACCGCCGACACCAGCGCCTTGCGGGCCGCCGGGTCGCGGCCGACCAGGCCCAGTTCAACCGCCCTACCCAGCAGCAGGGCCTCGTCGACCATGCGATCGAGCACTCTCTGCCGATCTTCGAGGGTAACGACACGCGCTTCGGCGGCCAGGCCGGCGGCCAGCCGTTCCAGGTCCTCGACCAGAAGCTCCCTGCCGTTCACCGTAGCCGCGACGCCGGGCGCCAGTCCCGGACTATGCCTCGAACCCCCGGTCATCAATCCGGCTGCGGTCATGAACACGCCCGCGGCCAGCCCCAGCAGCACCGCAATCGTTGACCATCGTGCCTCCCCGGACCCCACAGTGTCGCCGTCTTTCACAGCTGCGGCATTAGCGCGCGCCGCTGACCGCAGCAAACGCGCCGCTCCGCCCCGGTCACTGGACTGCGCGACGCGTTCGCGGCTACATACCGGGATACTCGAACGCCGGAGGAACACTTGATAGCCTTTGACCTGACCGACGAACAGAAACAGTTACGCCAAACCGCGAGAGACTTTACGGCCAAAGAAATCATTCCCGTAGCGGGACGTTACGACGAGGCCGAGGAGTTCCCTACGGAGGTTCTGCGCAAGGCCTGGGACGTTGGCCTGATGAACCTTGAGATCCCGGCCGAGTACGGCGGCGTGGGCCTCGGCGTACTCGACGCGGTCGTGGTGATGGAAGAAATAAATTTCGGCTGTTCGGGAGTCGGCACCATAATGACGGCCAATGGACTGGCCGCCACGCCGCTGCTCATAGCCGGTAGTGAAGAGCAGAAACAGCGCTTCCTGGGCGGCCTCTGCAGCGATTTCAAGTTTGCCGGTTACGCCCTGACCGAACCCGGCTCGGGGTCCGACGTGGCCGGCATGACGACCCGCTACAAGCGCGACGGAGACCACTTCGTACTCGACGGAGTGAAACACTTCATAACCAACGGCACCGAGGCAGACTGGTTCACGGTGTTCGCCACCCGCGACGCTTCGGAACGCCACGGCGGAATCGCCTGTTTCGTCGTACCGGCCGACACGCCCGGCGTGACGACCACCAAGATGACAGGTAAACTCGGCCAGCGCTGTTCGGATACGGCCGAAATCAGTTTTGACCAGGTGCGGGTGCCCCTCGATGCGCTCGTGGGAAACGAGGGCGAGGGCTTCCGCATAGCCATGCAGACCTTCGACCGCACGCGGCCGCAGATAGGCCCCATGTGTATAGGCATCGCCCGGCGGGCACTCGAAGAGAGCCGCGACTACGCGCTCGAGCGCGAGCAGTTTGGCGAGCCCATAGCCAACTTCCAGGCCATACAGTTCATGCTCGCCGACATGGCCATAGAAGTGGAAGCCATGCGCCTGCTCACGTGGAAAGCGGCCTGGACCATCGACCAGGGCGAACCTGCCTCGATAGTGGCCAGTTACGCCAAGGCTTTCGGCGCCGACCGTACCATGCAGATCGCGATCAACGCAGTGCAGATTTTTGGTGGTTACGGCTACATGAAAGAGTACCCCGTAGAAAAACTCATGCGTGACGCCAAGCTGCTGCAGATCTACGAGGGCACCTCGCAGATCCAGCGCATCGTGATCGCCCGCAACCTGCTCAAGAAATAGCACGCCGGGCGGCCGCCACTTGTGCTGACGCCGCCAAGCGAGCAGAGATAGATAACGATGGCCGAAGCGACCAACACACGGGCCGATGTAGTGGCACTGCTCGCCCGCCTCTCGTGGCAACGCGGCAGTTTCACACTGGCCTCGGGACAGACCAGCGACTTCTACGTCGACGTAAAGCAGACCGTCATGTCCTCCGAGGGAGCGTGCCTGCTGGGCACGGCCGTGGCCGAGATCCTGGTTGCCAACGGGGTTGAACTGGTTGGCGGCATGGCCGTAGGCGCAGTACCGCTGGTTTCGGTAGCGCTGTGCGAGGCCGCTCGCCTGGGCCAGCCGCTGGACGGCTTCTTTGTTCGCCGTGACGTCAAGGATCACGGCACGGCGGCAAAACTCGACGGTCGTTTTCGACCCGAAGCGCGCATCGCCCTCGTGGAGGACGTGGTCACTACCGGTGGCTCAACGCTCCAAGCCGTCGACGCCGTGGAAGAAGCCGGCGGCCGGGTCTCGCTCATCGTCACCGTGGTCGACCGCCAGGAGAACGAGGGGATGGCCCGCCTCGCGGAGCGTTGCGACTCGGTGGTGGCGCTGGCGACCAGGACAGAGATAGAAGCGGCCGGGCAATAGCCCGCGAAGAGCCCATAAAAAAGGCGGGGACCGCTGTCGATCCCCGCCCGTTCACCAGCCAACAGAAGCCCGTTGGCCAGGTCAATATCCCGCCTGTCAGATCTTGCCCACCAGCAGGAAGGCAACCACCAGGGCGTAAATGCCCAGTGCTTCCATGAAAGCGATACCGATGATCATCGGTGTCTGGATGCGGTCGGCCGAGTTGGGGTTACGCCCTATCGACTCCATGGCCGCTGCAACGGCCTGGCCCTGGCCGAGCGCCGCGCCGAAAGCCGCCACGCCCATGCAGATGCCTGCCGCGAGCGCTACCATTCCACCAGCACCGCCGCCGCCATCGGCAGCCATCGCCGGTGTAGCCACCAGCGAAGCAGCCACGAAAGCGGTTGCCGCGTATACGAAAGTCTTCATCTTCTTCATTGTTTTCTCCTTATCACGCTGCGTTTCTACGGCCTGACATCCATCCTCTTTCCTCTACCAACCACTCCTCTATCAACCACCGACCGCAACGAAGTTGTTTCGAATTCCACCCTTGAAAGTCGTCGTCCAATCAGTGCTCGTCGGCGTGGCCAATGGCCAGCGACACGTAGATGATTGAAAGCAGGGTGAACACGAAAGCTTGCACCAGGGACACGAAAGCCCCCAGGAAATAGAAAGCCACCGGAATCACGAACTTGGTAAGATCGGTGAAAATCGACAGCACGAGATGGTCGCCGGTCATGTTGCCCGCGAGTCGCAGTGCGAGCGAGGCCGGGCGGACCATGGTGTCTATGAGTTCGAGCGGAACCATGAGCACCGCCAGCCACCACACCGGGCCTACGAAGTGCTTGGCGTAATTGACCAGGCCCTGTCGGCGTATGCCGATGGCGTTGAAACCGAGAAACGACGCGATGCCCAGCGCGAAAGTAATGTTGAAGTTCTCGGTGGGCGGAGCAAAACCCGGCACGAGACCGAGCAGGTTGGCCATCAGTATGAATATGAAAAATGTGCCGAAGAGGGGCACGTACTGCTTACCCGAATTGCCCAGGACACCCTCGATCATCGAGTGAACGGCGCCGACCAGGAGCTCGGCCGCATTGCGCAGGCTCAGGTTCTCGTCGGGTACGAGGGCCGTACCGCGCCCACGCGCTGCTTCGAGCTGCCGTCCGGCGGCCCAGGCAAACAAAACCAGCAGCAACGATACCATGGTGGCACCCAGGGTGTGGGGCCAGATGGTGTTGAGTCCGGGAATGAGAGCAAACCAGGTCACTCCACCCGATGCGCGGGCCGGCTCTACCAGGACAACGGCCAGCGTGAAAGCTGTAGCCAGGCCGATAAACAGCGACGTGGCGGTGGTCCTTCTCACTTTGCTGTTCAAGGTCAGTTCTCGGTCGGGCTGCTTTCGCTCGTGCCGGCTTCGTCCGCCAGGCCACCGCTGATCCCCCGCAGCACTATGACCAGCAGGAGGGCGGTCGTACCCGCGGCAAACGACAGCGGCTCAACGGGAAACTGGTACAGCACACCGGCTATAAGCGCAATTCCAAGTAGCAGCTTACCAACGAACAGTGGCCAGGTTCGCCACCCTCGCGGAGGCTCGGCCCGACCGCTTGCCCCCTCGGCCACGGCCTGCTTGCGGCCACCGAGCGCCCGGGCGACCAACATCCGTATCACGCGAAAGTTGATGACCATGAAACCGCCACCCAGCAACACGCTGATGGCGTTGCCGAGCCCGGCGACCCAGCTGGCCACGGCCAGCGCCAATACGAGCAGCGCCGTATCGCGCTCTACGAGATCAAGTGCCTTCATCGCTCGCTCCCCGGGTCCTGCGCTGAATCCTGCGCTGGGTCGGAGCGCAACATGGACAGCATGTTGCGCACGCCGCCTACCATTGCCCCCAGCCCGCCCAACAACGCGAG
>DBZX01000016.1:11644-12011 GCA_002311335.1 bacterium UBP10_UBA1149 | reverse complement strand
TGCCTGGGTTGCTCGCGGGCGCGTGGTGCCTGCTGCGCACCCGTGACCGAAGGGCGGCCATGAACAGGGCCATCGGCGCCTGGGGCAAGCTGGGGCTGAGCGCGGCGGCAGTGGAACTCAGAGTCCAGGGCGCCGAGCACCTGTCACTGCGCCCGGCGGTTTTCATCCTCAACCACCAGAGTGGCATGGATCCTATACTCCTGTGTGCGNNTGCTGCAGCGCGACTTCGTGGCCGTGGCCAAGCGAGAGATACGCTCCAATCCCGTACTGGGACCGGCTTTCGCTTTTGCCGGAACGGTGTTTGTAGATCGCGGTGACCACGCAGACGCCCTGCGCGCCCTTCAACCGGCGGTCGAGACACTGCGCG
>DBZX01000016.1:0-11570 GCA_002311335.1 bacterium UBP10_UBA1149 | reverse complement strand
GGGAACGGCCATCGCCATGGCCCCGGAGGGAACACGAAGCCCCGGCTCCGATCTCGGGCGTTTCAAGAAAGGCGCCTTCCGCATTGCCATGGCTGCCGGGGTGCCGCTGGTGCCAATCGTTATTCATGACGCGGGCAGGGTTCTTCCGCAGGGTGGATGGATAATGCGCAGCGGCGTGGTCAACGTGAGCGTGCTCGCGCCGCTTGAGACAAACGACTGGAGCCTGGACGCCCTTGACCAGAAGGTCGAAGAAATCGAGGCGGCCTACCGCCTGGAGCTATCGCGGCGGTAACAGTGCCGCGGCCGCGGTGCTCACGCTGTCAGCGTAGTTCGTAGTCGGAAAAGTCCGGCTGCATGGTCCAGCGCCAGTAGTCCAGCAACAGCCACGGCGAGGTCGTGGTCACCCTGCCGCGGCTGTTCTTGTACCAGCTGTTCATGCCCGGGTGCGCCCACACCTTGCGCTCGTGCTCGGCGTCGAAGCGAGCCACGTAGTCGTCGTGCACCTCGCGCCGCACGTCCATGGTCGACAGCCCTTTCTCGACCATCTCCCTGACACACCCCATGATGTAGCGTACCTGGCACTCGGAGTGGAAGATGATACTGCCGGCGTGGGCCAGGTTGGTGCCAGGGCCGTAGAGGCAGAACAGGTTCGGAAAACCGGGCACCGTGATGCCGAGGTAGGCCGACGGGTCGTCACCCCAAGCCTCGGACAGGTGCACGCCGTCGCGACCGATGATGTCCATTGGCCACAGGAAGCGATTGGCGTGAAAGCCCGTGGCGAACACTATTACGTCGAGTTCGTGCTGGCTGCCGTCCTCACACTCGATGCCCGTGGCCGTAACCCGCTTTATGCCATCGGTCACCAGGTCGACGTTGTCTTGCTTGAGGGCTGCAAACCAGCTGCCGTTGTCCTGCAGCATGCGCTTACCGAAAGGAGGATAGTCGGGGATAACCTTGGCCAGGAGTTCCGGGTCCTCTCCAACCTGGCCGCGTATGTACTCGGTGAACACCTCGCGCAGCATGTCGTTGGACTCGCTCACCGAGCGTTCCGGGTGTTCCCACTCGGGGTCCACGACCAGCATCGGCATAAGTCCGTCCGACCCGGGCCAGAACAACAGGAAGCGGTACCAGCGACCGTAGAAAGGCACGTGCCTGAGCAACCACTTCTTGCCCTCGCTGGTCTTGCTATGATAGTCGGCGTTCCAGGTCATCCAGCAGGGAGATCGCTGAAAAACCTCCAGCTTACCCGCGACCTTGGCCAGTTCGGGGACCAGTTGAAGACTGCTCGCGCCGGTGCCTACCACGGCAACGCGCTTGCCCTCCAGCTCGACGTCGTGTTGCCAGCGGGCCGAGTGAAAGCCGAGGCCCTCAAAGTCTACAAGGCCCGGCAGCTCCGGAATCCGGGGGCGGCTCAGCTGACCCACTGCACTTACGATGACGGCTGCCTCCAGTTGCTCTTCGCCGCCGTCGGCCCCGCGCAAGCTCACCCGCCAGCGGCCGGTATCTTCGTCGAAGACCGCGCGGGTCACCTCGGTGTTAAACCGCACGTGCTCGCGCAGGCCGTGGCGGTCGGTAAATTGCTCGAAGTAATCGAGCAATTCGTCACGCTCGGCGAAGTAACGGGTCCACTCGCTGTTGGGCTCGAACGAGTAACAGTAAAAGTGGTTGGCTATGTCAACACGGCAGCCGGGATAGCTGTTCTCCAGCCAGGTACCACCCACGGTGGCGTTCTTCTCGACCACCGTGAACGGGATACCGGCCTCCTGCAGCCTGTACGCGGTAAGCAAGCCCGACATACCCGCGCCTATAATCAGCACGGGGAAGTTGCGCTTGGCCTCGTCGCTGACTGACTGCGACCACTCCACGCGTCGCGGGTCGCCGCCGTCCAAGGCCAGCTCCTCGGTCATCATCGGCACGTAGTCCGCCGACACCTGCTCGCCCACCATCAGGTTCATCATCTCGTGAATGGTCTCCGTCGAAGGCGACGACGGCAGCGTACAACCCCTGTTACGATACGCTCGCAGGGCGTCCAGGGCGGCGGACCTGATGCGGCTCTTGTCCTCGTCGCTCATAAAGCCCTGCAGTTCACCCATGATGACCTGCCCCGGCCTGGCCAGTCCCTCGAGCGCGTGCACGCCGCCCTCCAGGTGCACGATGGACATCAGGATGGCGGGAATACTGGCGCTGGCCAGCGCCTCGGCGATGAACTCGTCGCTCTCGGTGATGGGGTCCACCGGCTGTTGAGGGATTCTATCGGCCATGGATGTCCGTTGTGTCGCCAGGCTTGCCCGCCTCTTCTATTCAGTCGGCCGCGGCGCTGCTGTGCCTATTACTCCGCAGGCCACGCGCGCGCCGGCCGCGCCGGTGGGCTGGCTGGCAAGATCGTCGGCCCCTGCGTGAACAATTACTGCGCGCCCCACTATCGAATTGGCACCCGACAGCGCGATGACGCTGTCCACGCGGTCGTAGGAAGCGTTACCTTCTGCATCGGCGCCGAGGTTGCCAAGGTCACCAACGTGCCGGCTCTCGGCCAGGGGACCGGCGTGGTCAACCGAGGCGGGATTGAAATGCCCCCCCGCCGACTTGCCGTCGCCCGAACTGCAATCGCCCCACTGGTGGATGTGAAAACCGTGTCCACCAGCGGTGAGGCCCGACAACTGGGCCTGCACCCTGACGCCGCCCTCTGCGGGCGTAAAGCTGACGCTGCCGGACGCGCTGTTACCCTCGGTAGCCACGAGTGTGGCCAGCGCCGGGCCCTGCTGCGAAGCTGCCTGGTCGGCCGCCGCCAGCGAGACCGCCGGCGCTTCAACGCCCGGGGTCGCTGGAAAATCCAGTGTCGAAAATGCCGTCGCAAGCAGTACCACCGCTATCATCTTTGCTATATTCACCCTGTGCTCCTTCGTCGGCGCTGAATGCAGGCCGGGAAGGCAGCTTGCCCCGCGCCTGCGCTAGCTGCAAGCTGTGGGGATAAAACCATGAGCACAGACAGCAACAACACTGACCGCGCCGACTACACGGTGGCCGTCATTGGCTCGGGATTTGGCGGTATCGGCACGGCCATCAAGCTCAAGCAGGCGGGAATCAACTCCTTTATCATGATCGAGCGGGCCCCTGAGCCGGGTGGCACCTGGCGCGACAATACTTACCCCGGCTGTGCCTGCGACGTGCCGGCCAACGCCTACTCGCTCTCCTTCGACCCCAACCCCGACTGGAAACACAAGTTTGCCCACGCCGACGAAATCCAGGCCTACCTGCTGCGCACCGTCGACAAGCACGGCCTCGGCGAACACCTGCGCTTTGAAACCGAGGTTAGCTCGGCGGTCTTTGATGACCAGCGCCAACAATGGGCGCTGCACCTGGATAACGGCCAGCAGATCACCGCGCAGGTGGTGATCGCGGCCGTCGGCGGACTGGTCAACCCCGCGCCCCCCGACATCGAGGGCCTGGCCGACTTCGAAGGCCAGCTTTTTCACACCGCCCGCTGGAACCACGACTACGACCTTGCCGGCAAGCGTGTCGCGGTGATCGGCACCGGTGCCAGCGCGGTGCAGGTGGTTCCCGCCATAGCCCCCTCGGTCGAACACATGAGCGTCTTTCAGCGCACGCCCGCGTGGGTGGTACCCAAGGGCGACCTCGTGGTGAGCGAAACAACCAAGCAACGCTTCCGGCGTTTTCCGTTCATGCAGAAAGCCGTGCGGTGGTTCACCTTCTGCTTCAGCGAAGCCATGGGGCCAATGATAGTGCTCGACTCACCGCGGCTGTCGGGCATAGCCGAGCGCGCTTCGATCAGGCACCTCGAGCGCTGCGTGTCCGACCCCGTACTCCGGGAAAAGCTCACCCCGCACTTTCAGTTCGGCTGCAAGCGCATGCTTATCTCCGATGATTTCTGGCCCTGCTTCGAACGCGACAACGTCGACCTGGTGACCGACAGCATCACCCGGATAACGGCCAAGGGTCTTGTTACCCGCGATGCCGACGGTAACGAGCTATTCCACCCCGTTGACGCCCTGCTGCTCGCCACCGGCTTTGAGACCGGGCTTTCGTCGGCGCCGTTTCCCATCACCGGGCGCGCGGGCAAGACGCTGGCCGATACCTGGAAGAACGGCGCGGTTGCCTACAAGGGAATGGCGGTGTCGGGTTTCCCTAACTGGTTTACCATCATGGGTCCGAACACCGGCCCGGGCCACACCTCGGTGCTGGTCTTCACCGAGGCGCAGATCAGGTACATCGTGCAGGCGGTGCGCAAGATCGCCAGTGGGCGAGCGCGGAGCTTCGAGGTAAAACAGCAGGTACAGGACCGCTACAACGAGCGCATACAGGGGCGCATGAAATACACGGCCTGGTCATCGGGCTGCAACAGCTGGTACCTGGGAGAAGACGGTAAGAACCGTGCCCTGTTTCCGGGCTTCGCCAGCGAGTACTACCTGCGCACACGACGCTTCAAGCGCTCGGACTACACCGTCAGATAGCCCGCCGCCCGGCGGGAGGCCGGCTCAGTAACGCTCAGCCTTGGAGATAATCTCGTTCATGATCTCGCGGGTGCCGCCGCCTATGGGGTAGAGCCGAGCGTCGCGATACAGGCGCTCGACCACGTACTCGCGCATGTAACCGTAGCCACCGTGGATCTGCACGGCCTGGTCACAGACAGCCGAGCACATATCGCTGGCCACGTTCTTGGCCTTGGCGGCCAGTACGTTGGCGTCTTCGCCGCGCAGGTGGCGGGCAACAACTTCGCCGGTTATCGCGCGGCCGGCGGCTATACGCGTGGTCATGTCGGCCAGCTTGTGGCGGGTGACCTGGAAGCCCGACAGTGCCTGCCCGAAGGCTTCTCGCTCCCGGGCATAAGACACCGACTCCCTGTAGGCCAACTCGGCTATGGCCACGCACTGGGCTGCCAGGCCTACCCTCTCGGATACAAAATTATGCATGATCGCGAGGAAGCCCTCGTTCTCCACGCCGACCAGGTTTTCCACCGGTACCCGGCAATCGTCGAAACTGATCTCGGCCGTGTCGCTGGCCCACCAGCCGGTCTTGCGCAACTTGCGCGACACGCTGAAGCCGGGCGTGCTCTTCTCGACGATGAGCAGCGAGATTCCACCGTGACGATCTTCGCCCGTGCGCACCGCGGTAGTGACGAAGTCGGCCCGGCAGCCCGACGTTATAAAGGTCTTCGAACCGTTGACCACGTAGCAATCGCCGTCGCGCACGGCCCGGGTACGAAGCGCAGCAACGTCGCTGCCACCGCCGGGCTCGGTGATCCCCAGCGCTGACACCATGCGTCCTTCGAGTACCGGCCTCACGAAGCGTTCCTTCTGCTCATCCGTGCCCAGGCGAATTATAGGAGGAATTGCGATGTTGTGACTCCACAGGCCCACCACCGTTCCTACCGACTTGCCCGCCAGCACCATTTCATCGCCAGCGACCGTGCCGTGCGACAGGTCTCCTCCCACCCCGCCAAGCTCCTCGGGGTAGCCCACGCCCATCAGGCCGGCCTCCGCCGCGCGCCGGTAGAGTTCTATGGGGAACTCTTCGGCCTCTTCCCATTCGTGGGCGTTCGGCTCTATCTCGGTAGCGGCAAAACGCCTTATCTGCTCGCGCAGCTTGCTGTGTTCCTCGTTCTCAAAAAGGTATGTAGACACGTCGCTTGTTCTCCCGCGGAGTTATCCGCGCGTGGCCGCAGGGCTGATACACTCGCGCAGATTGCCCTTGTATGGCAGGTCAACGCAACTCTTCCGCGGGCCGGAACGGTAAAAGCTGCTGGCTGTAGCCGTCACCAACGCGTACTGTTGCCAGCGGTAGCGCGATCAAGGAACGCGCAGCCACGGGAGAAGCCACAGGATGCCCGACGATATTTTCTCAAGCCAGGAACACAACATTTTTCGCAACACGATGCGACGCTTCGTGGAGACCGAGCTGGCCCCACGCGCGCGCGAGTTCGACGAGATGGGCCAGGTGGACAAGAGCATTTACCCGAAGATGGGCGAGCTGGGGCTGCTCGGCCTGCGCTACGACCCCAGGTGGGGTGGCGCGGGCCTGGACTGGTCCTACTCGACTATCTTTTACGAAGAGCTCGCCGGCTGTGACAACGCGGGAGTCGGCATGGGCATCTCGGTCCACACCGACATGGCCACCCCTTCGTTGCACCAGTTCGGCAGTGACGAACTCAAGGAGAAATACCTCGTCCCCTCGATCAAGGGCGAGATGCTGTCTGCCATCGGAGTCACAGAGCCCGACGCCGGTTCGGACGTGTCGCGCATCAAGACCCGGGCCGTACGCGACGGTGACGACTGGGTAATAAACGGCTCGAAGACCTTCATCACCAACGCGGCCACGGCCGACTGGATCTGCCTGCTGACAGTGACCGACCCCGACGCGGGCTACGGCGGGTTTTCGCAGATCCTGGTGCCCACCGACCTGCCCGGCTACCGCTACGACCTGCTCGACAAGATAGGCAACCGCGGCTCGGACACCGGCCTGCTGTTTTTCGAGGACCTGCGCGTACCCGTGTCCAACACCATCGGCGACCCCGGACGCGGATTCCAGCAACAGATGATGCAGTTCCAGGACGAGCGCCTGCTGGCCTGCGTATCGAGCTACGCGGGCGCGCTCAGGCTGTGGGAGATCACCCGCGAGTACGCTGAAAACCGGGTGCTGTTCGGCAAGCCCCTGTCAAAAATGCAGGTATCGCAGTTCAAGTTCGTAGAAATGCTCACGCAGATAACCGCCGCGAAGGAGCTGACGCTGTCCTGCGTACGCAAGTGCATAGCCGGCGAAGACGCCACCAAGGAGATCAGCATGGCCAAGATCTTCTGCGGTCGCATGGGCCGCGCGGTGGCCGACGAGTGCATGCAACTGCACGGCGGCTTCGGCTACATGCGCGAGTCAGCCGCCGGTCGCGCCTTCGTGGACACCCGGCTGATAAGCATAGGCGGGGGGTCGGACGAAACCATGATCCACTACCTGGCAAAGATGCTGGGCTTCTAGGAGAACGACACGACATGGCGCAAGACGATAAGACCAGGCAAGACACGGTTCTCTACGAGCAGCGTGGGCGAGCGGCCTGGATAACCCTCAACAACCCCGACAGCCGCAACGCGCTTTCGGCCGACATGGTCGAACAGCTGACGGCCGGTGTAAAGCGCGCCAACGCGGACGACGAAGCAAGGGTCATCGTGCTCACGGGCGAGGGCACGGCGTTCTGCGCGGGAGCCGACCTCAAGAAGAGCGGCCGCATGGGCGAGACAGAAGGCAGCCGCAACCCCTTCATCGACCTGATGATGCACATACGCGACGGCGACAAGCCGGTCATCTGCGCGGTCAACGGCGCAGCCTTCGGCGGCGGGCTGGGCCTGGTGGCTGCCTGCGACATAACCCTGGCCGTGGACACGGCGCGTTTCAGCTTCAGCGAGGTGCGCATAGGCGTGATCCCAGCCATGATCTCCGTGGTGGTGCTCCCGAAACTGGGCGAGCACAACACCATGCGGCTTTTCCTGACCGGCGAACGCTTCGACGCCGCGCGCGCGCTCGAGTACGGCCTGCTGCACCGGGTGGTAGCTGCCGATGATCTGGAAAACGAAGTGCAGAAAGAAATCGACGCGGTGGCCAAGGGCGGACCGGTAGCGATACGCGAAGCCAAAAAACTCGTGCGCACCGTTGCCCGCCTCGACGAGGACGCGGCCTTTGCCTACGCCGAAGAGCGCATAGCCGAGCTCTTTGCCTCGCCCGAAGCCGCCGAGGGCATGGCCGCGTTCGCCGAAAAGCGCGACCCGGCCTGGGTTGCCGACAGCAACGACGACTGACCGCCGCCGATAAGGGGGGGGCTAGAGCCGGGACATCACCTTGTCGTCAAAAACGGCAAGACCTTTTTCCAACGAGCCCAGGTCGAAGCCCCGCGGCGCTATAACCGCGCGCGACACGCCCATATCCTGCAGACGCAGGGCCGTGTCGAGATCGCAGTCTCCCATGCCGACGCTGATTTCTACTTCGCCGGCGTCGCGGCCCAGCTTGTCGCACTCCTCCTTGAGCACGAGCAGCAGGGGTTCAAGCTGCTCCGGACCACCCACGGCCGGAAAGAACCCGTCGCCATAACGAGCCGCCCGCTTGGCGGCTATGGGAGTGTGCCCGCCGACGACCACCGGTACGCCCCCCGCCTGCACCGGCCCAGGGCTGGAGTGCATGGGACCCCAGTTGAAAAACTTTCCGTCGAAGGCCTCGGGCTCGGCCTTCCACAGCGACCGTATGGCAGCCACGGCCTCGCGGGTACGAGACGCACGGTCGGCAAACGAAATTCCCAGCGCGTCGAACTCTTCTTCGAGCCAACCGACGCCTATGCCGAGGATGGCACGTCCCCGCGACAGCACGTCCAGCGTGGCGATCTCCTTGGCCACGTAGAATGGGTGGCGCTGCGGCAGTATGAGCACGCCGGTGGCCAGCTTGATCTTCTCGGTAACCGCGGCCGCGTAGACCAGCGGCAGTATCGGGTCGGGAATCGGCGACTCCTCGGGACCGGGCATACGCCCATCGCCGCTGTAGGGGTAGGTCGACTTGTAGCCGGACGGAACGACGACGTGCTCCACCGTCCACAGTGACTCCATGCCCGCAGCCTCGTTCAGGCGAGCAAAATCAGGCAGAAAGTCGGGAGTACCCATCGGTCCCACGTTGCTGAACATAACTCCAAATTTCATGATCTGCTCCCTCTTCGTCCGTGGCCGGGTCGCGAAACAGGACCCGTGTCAGCCAAGCAACCGTTCAGTTACCCCTTCCTGCCAGGCCAGGCAATTCGCGGCAGGCCGTGTCACGCCCGCCCGCCCCCCCCGGAGACAGCCTCACCCCCACATGAGCAGCACACGCTTGCCCACTCAGTCGGGGCTCTCTTAACGCAGACCGCATAGGGAATGCTCAAGCAAAACCACCCAGACTGGGGGCAGGACGGGAATAATCAGCAAATAACCGTTCACGCACTCGAGTAACCGTCGTACACTGCGGCAACTGTCATGGGGGTCGACTAACATATCGCCGTCGCGTTGACAGCAAATTCAGACGCGACGGAGATAAGGGGAGAAAAATCCATGAACAATGTAATCCAGTCTGCCACCGGACCTCTTGGAAAGACTTTCTCAACAGGCTCTCTGATAAACAGGGTGCTGTCGGTGGCGGGAGGTCGCTCTTTTTGCGTCGCCGTCGCGTTTGTTGTTGCGGGAGTAATAGCTGCTCCAGTATCGGTCTATGCCCAGGCGCAGGAGCCCACGGCCAGGGCCGGCTGCGTGGTTGGTGAGCCGGATAACTTCGTGGCTCTTAAAAGCTTTTCGCCTGAACTCAACGAGTTCGGATACCCGGCCTACTACATTGACCAGAACAACCTGGGGCTGGATCTCTGCGATGAATCTACCGACGTAGATCCGCTTTGCGGCAACCCCCCGTTCGGAGATCCGCTGGGCGGAGGGCTTCCCCAGGACCTTCCCCCGGAAATCGCCAACGGCAACTTCTGGCACGAGACCTTCTACTCGCTCGCTAACACCAGTATGACGTGGGGAACCGGAGCAGACGCCGGTAGTGCCCTGCTGGTGCTCGCAGTAGAGGGTGTATGGGACAACGAGGCCGAGGCGATCATAGATGGCGACCAGCTGGTATTCAGCCGTATCCGCTCGCGGGTGGACCTTCCCAATGATGCCGCCTGCGCTGGTACATATGTAATCACCCACCCCTACGGTACCGATACCCTCGAAGTAACCGTAGCCGATATAGCTGCTACCGAGGGCCGACGGGCGATCAACATGACCGACGACTGCCTGCACGGGGTCATCGATGGAGTTATCGTTCCTAACTGCGGTGTACTGGCGGGACCCGGTATTGTGGGTGGCGACCAGTTCAGCAACGTTACAGACCCCACCCGTTCGCGCATAAGTCACTATCTCCAGTGGGATGTGGACGCTCCCCCTGGCTACATTGGCGACCCGCTTGTTCCCCACGCGGTGACGGGTAGCCCTTGTGATACAAACTTTTACCGGATCGAAGGCCCCTGTGCCGGCGATATTGATCCCATTACCGGGCTACATTCCGGCACGGCGGAAACTTCCCTTTTCACCGTGCAGGGACGCAGTGCCCAGTTGTGTGGCGACGGCATTCTTGACGAGTCGGTAGGAGAGCAGTGCGACGACGGCAACACCGTTGACGGCGATTGCTGCTCATCGACCTGCCAGAACTCGGGTCCGGGCGCCATAGGCCCGGCTGCTTGCGCTGAAGGCGGGGCACAAGACGACCTCAACGCCTGCACGGCCAATAGCTGCACGGATGTTGACGGGTGTGTATTCACCGACATTTCCGCCACCTGCGACGATCTCAACGGCTGTACCAACGACAGCTGCGACGCTGCGTTGGGCTGCCTCAACGACGCGAATACGGATCCGTGTGACGACGGCAACGCCTGCACGCAGACCGATACCTGCGCCAACAGCGAATGCGTCGGAGCGAACCCCGTCATCTGCACAGCGTTCAACGACTGCCACGAAGTGGGCACCTGCGATACGGTATCCGGAATATGCAGCGACCCGTTCAGTATAGTGGACAAGCCCTGCGGCAACGGTGGCGACACCGAGTGCACCAACCCGGACACCTGTGACGGTGCGGGCTCATGCCAGGTCAACGACGCGGCCGGCGGTACCTCCTGCGGCGACGCGGGCACCGAGTGTGTGGTACAGGATACCTGCGACGGCGGCGGCAGCTGCTCAGACAACGGTTTCGTGGCCGCTGACTCTGCATGTGGAGACGGCAGCGACACCGAGTGCACCAACGCTGATACCTGCGACGGTTCGGGTTCATGCCAGGCCAACGACGAGGGTAGCGGAGCCTTGTGCGGCGACGCGGGCACCGAGTGCGTGGTACAGGATACCTGCGACGGCGGCGGCAGCTGCTCAGACAACGGCTTCGTTGCCGCTGACTCTTCGTGTGGAGACGACAGTGACACCGAGTGCACCAACGCTGACACTTGCGACGGCGCGGGAAGTTGTCAGGCCAACGATGAGGCTGCCATCGTCACCTGTGGGGACGCCGGTACCGATTGCGTGAACCAGGACTTCTGCGACGGCGGCGGTGCGTGTACCGACAACGGTTTCGTTGCCGCGGAGACGGCCTGTGACGACGACGGCAATGGCTGCACCGACGATGCCTGCGACGGCGGTGGCACCTGCCTGCACCCGGACAATACGATTGTCTGCGATGACGGCAACGCTTGCACTACCAGCGACGTGTGCGCCGGTGGCGGCTGCTCGGGCGTAGACACGTCGGCCACTGACTGTGACGATGCCAATGGTTGCACCGACGACAGTTGCGATGCGACATCTGGTTGCGCCAATGACAACAACACGGATTCCTGTGATGACAGCGACGCCTGCACTGATGGTGATGTATGCTCGGGCGGGCTTTGCGAAAGTGGCCCGGCGCTGGATTGCAACGATGACAATGTCTGTACAGACGACTTCTGCAACTCGGCCCTGGGCTGCCACAATGCTTCCAACATTCTTTCGTGTGACGACGGCGACGCTTGCACCACGAGCGACACCTGCGCCGGCAGC
>DBZX01000038.1:15608-15757 GCA_002311335.1 bacterium UBP10_UBA1149 | reverse complement strand
GGCAACGAGCAGTGCGACGACGGAGCGGCCAACTCTGATGCCGCGGCCGACGCTTGCCGCTCCGATTGCGAACTGCCGAGCTGTGGTGACGGGGTAGCCGACAGTGCGGAACAATGCGATGACGGTAACGCCGACAACAACGACTCCTG
>DBZX01000038.1:15223-15473 GCA_002311335.1 bacterium UBP10_UBA1149 | reverse complement strand
TAACGCCGACAACAACGACTCCTGTCTCGGCTCCTGTGTCGATGCGTCCTGCGGCGACGGTCATGCCTGGGCTGGAGTAGAAGCTTGCGATGCGGCTGGCTATAGCGCTTCGTGCAACCTGGACTGCAGCGTCTCGGTGTGCGGTGACGGCAAGGTCAACCCGGCAGCGGGTGAGGCCTGCGACGCGGCGGGCGAGAGCGCGGTTTGTGACCTCGATTGTAGTCTTGCGTCCTGCGGTGATGGAACGATG
>DBZX01000038.1:0-15114 GCA_002311335.1 bacterium UBP10_UBA1149 | reverse complement strand
CGGTGACGGAACAACGAACGCCACGGCAGGCGAGACCTGCGACACGGCAGGCGAAAGCGCCTCCTGTAACGCCGACTGCAGCGCTTCCGCCTGTGGTGACGGCAAGGTCAACAGCAGCGCGGGCGAAGAGTGCGACGCGGCGGGAGAGTCCAACTTCTGCGACCACGATTGCACGGTGGCTGCCTGTGGCGACGGTACCACTAACGCCACTGCCGGCGAGGCCTGCGACGACGGTAACTCTTCAAACGCTGATGGCTGTCTCGACAGCTGTGTCTCGGCCAGCTGCGGCGATGGTTTCGTCTTCGCGGGCCAGGAAGCCTGCGACGACGGCAACTCTTCAAACGCTGATGCCTGTCTCGACAGCTGCGCCATCGCGAGCTGCGGCGACGGCTTTGTTTTCGTAGGCCAGGAAGTTTGCGATGACGGTAATGTCGACAACGATGACGCTTGCCTCGACAGCTGCGAGACGGCGTACTGCGGCGACGGTTTTCTCTTCGTTGGCCAGGAAGGGTGCGATGACGGCAACAGCAGCGATACCGACTCATGCAGCGCGGGCTGTGATTCGCAGCGTGTAATTTCAGCCGACGTGGTAGCGCTGGACCAGGTGCTTACTTACAACCGCTGGGGTAGCCACCAGGCTGCGGGGATGATTTTTGCGCTCCGGCGCAACGTGGTCGACATGGCCGGTAACCCCATAGGGGAGGGCGGAATGCCAGGCCAGGTAATGCTCAGGCCGGGCAAGCGCCCGCGCCCGCTGGTGCTCAGGGCCAACGAGGGGGATGTTCTGCAGGTCCACTTTACAAACCTGCTGGCACCGGCCAGGCCCAACTCCGATGGAACGACCACGAGGCTGGCTTCGATGATGGTCAATGGCACGCGCGTGCTGGGCGACACCCACGACCCGGTCGTGACCGGGCTCGAGGGAATCGCACCGGGGCAGTCTACCGACTACTGGTGGAAGGCCGGGCACGAGGGCACAAAGTTGTTCTACAGCCTCGCTGGACCGGCTGGCGGTGGTGGTGACGGTGGCCAGCTTTCGCTCGGACTTTTCGGAGCTTTCAACGTCGAGCCAGAGGACAGCAGCTGGTATCGCAGCCAGGTGACAGCGGCAGAGTTGGCGTCGGTGCGGTCCCAGGCCGAAGCACCTGCGCTGTTTAACTACGACGCGGTAGACCTGGCGGGAGTGCCGGTCCTGCGCATGCTCGACGACGCCGGTGAACTTGTGCACTCTGATCTCAACGCGATCATCGCCTACGATCAAGCAGCAGATAACGTGCAGTCGACCTCCGAGGCCACCTTCAGGGAGTTCTCGGTAATCTTTCACGACGAGATCGAGTTGACCCAGGGATACCCCCAACTTGATAACGATGTACTCAAGCCGGTGAGCGATTCTTTTGCCATCAATTACGGCTCCGAGGGCATGGGCTCGCGCCTTCTGGCCAACCGCCTGGGCGAGGGGCCGGCTGCGAATTGCCTGGAGTGCCCCTACGAAGAGTTCTTCCTCGAGTCAGCCGTGAGCGGTGACCCGGCCCTGCTCAATGTTTTCGAGGATGATCCCTCCAACGTTCACCACAGCTACATCAACGACAACGTAAAATTCCGCAACCTGCACGCGGGCCCGAGAGAAACGCATATCTTTCATCTGCACGCTCACCAGTGGCTGGCCAACGCGGGTGAGGGCATGGACGACAACTCGGTATACCTTGATTCGCAGGCAATAAGCCCGATGAGTAATTTCACCTACGAGATCCAGTACGGTGGCGCGGGCAACCGAAACAAGGTCGTCGGCGATTCAATTTTTCACTGCCATCTCTATCCCCACTTTGCCCAGGGCATGTGGGAGC
The DNA here is from genome assembly GCA_002311335.1 of bacterium UBP10_UBA1149. Taxonomy (GTDB): domain Bacteria; phylum Desulfobacterota; class Binatia; order UBA1149; family UBA1149; genus UBA1149. Next base: position 13,270 of record DBZX01000038.1, on the reverse strand, counting down.
TGTGGAGAGCACACGATGTACTGGAAGATGGAACCCGTCGCCTGATGGACGGAGAACTGGGACCGGGAACAAACCCGCTCACCGGGGTGACGGTTGGCGGCACGCCCATACCCGCGCTTGTTCCAATGCCCGACTACGCGATGGCCCCCGATCCCAGCTACGGGCCGAACGCATTGCCCGGGTATCCTTTCTACATGGCGCAGGTCGCGGGCCACCGGGCGCCACAGGCACCGCTCGACATGGTCAGCGACGGCGGACTGCCGCGACACGTGTTTACTGACGGCGGCCAGCGAAGCACGGGTGCGGGGGCTGCCAGTTTTGACTTCCACGTCGACGTGCAGGTCGCCAACATACAGGTGCTGCCCCAGGAGGGAACGGCGCTTGAGCAGGCCGCCATGGCTTTTCACGCCAGCCCCGGTGTGACTACCACCACCCCCGAGGGTGACGCAGCTTTCTTTGAACTGAACGGTTTGCCCTCCACCGCCGGCGCACCTTACGCTGAGCCCTGCCCGCCCCTTTGCGGCAGCGCCCAGCAGGGCGAGTACCAAGCCGCCTGCTTGGCCGGTTGCATGGGCAAACCCTGGGATCCCGAGTGCTCATTGCGTTGCCAGGACTGCACCACGGCCCACCGCACCTACCACGTGTCGTACATAGAGCTCGACCTGTTGGCCAACGCGGCCGGCTGGCACGACCCACAGGGGCGCATAAACGTGCTCGACTCAGACGTTTCTCTCTACGAGGGACAAACGACCACGGCAGATCCGTTTTTCTTCAGGGCTAACTCGGGTGAGTGCATCACGTTCAAGCACACCAACCGCGCGCCCAAGGAGTTTGACCTGGATGATTTCCAGGTGAGGACGCCCGCTGATGTGGTCGGCCAGCACATCCACCTTGTCAAGTTCGATGTGACAAGCTCCGATGGCTCGGGCAACGGGTGGAACTACGAAGACGGTACTTACTCTGCTGAAGCCATTGCCGAATGGACGGCGGCCAGCAATGCGGTCGGCGGGTCGGCCACCTCGGGATACGACGCGGGGGGCAACCCCGTCAACGTGTGGGGCGACGGCGCAACCTCGGGGTTGCCCACGACGCTGACGGCCGACGGTGGCTTCCAGACCACCACGCAGAGGTGGTGGGCAGACCCCTTGCTCAATAAGCATGGCCAGGACCGCAGCATAAGAACGGTGTTTACCCACGATCACTTTTTTCCGTCCACCGGCCAGCAGCACGGTTTTTACAACGCGCTCACCATAGAACCTGCCGGTTCGCAGTGGCTCACGCCCGACCTGACCGATGATCTTTCGTTCCCGCTCGACCCCGCCCGCGGTGTGGGTACGCAGGCATACATAGTTGCCGCGGATAGCAAGACCTGCACGGTGAGCGGGGAGGCGGTAGCCGTTGAACCGTTGCCCTGCAACTCGGACGCCGACTGCCCTGACGAAGAATGGTGCATGAATATGGACCACCGTGAGTTTATGATGGCGGTGGCTGATCTTGCACTTCTTTATACGCCCCAGGGTGTGCCCATAGGCGCGCCGGCCCAGCCAGAGGCCATATCACTTAAGGGTGGAACAGACGTGGTGAACTACCGCAACGAACCTTTTTACGGACGCGGTGGCCCTCACTCCGACGCTGATCTGGAGCTGCTGGACGCGGGTGACGGCGCACCCTCGGACACGTTCAGCTCCTGGGTACACGGCGACCCCTTTACCGAGATATTCAAGGCTCGCGAGGGCGAACGAATGCAGGTGCGGCTTGTACAGGGCGCACAACAGGCCCAGCACAGCTTCAACGTTCACGGCGCGTTGTGGCCCGGGAGCATAGGCGAATCTTCCTCCCCCATGATCCAGGGCCAGCCCATAGGTATATCCGAACACTTCGAGTGCGACCTGGGCGTGGCTCCGCCGGTGACCGGCGGCGGCGTAGCCGATTACCTGTACCATTTCGGCGCCAATGATCATTTGAACGACGGAAGCTGGGGACTCATTCGCGTGTTTGCCGACGGGCTCTCTTTTGATGCCAGCGACTCTGAGCTCAGGTCGGCGCAACTGGCCGCCGCGGCTACCGGTGAGCGCAACGACTGCCTGGAGGATTCGCCCGCGCGCCTGTTCGAGGTCGAAGCCTGGCGGGCCGCCGACCTGCTACCCGGCGGCAGGCTGGTGTACAACCAGCGCGAGGACATTTACGACCCCAACGCGCGTATCTTCTTGCTGGCCGAGGACCGGGCCGCACTGGCGGCGGGTACCAAGGCCGTCGAGCCGCTGGTGCTCAGGGCCAATTCAGGCGACTGCATCACGGTGTCGTTGACTAATCACATGCCAGACACCGAGGTATCGATGCATCCGCAGCGCGTGTCCTACGACGTACGCTATTCTGACGGTGCTAACGTGGGCTTGAACTTTCTCCAGACCGCTATGCCCGGTGAGACTATCAACTACCACTGGTTCGCCGGCTATACGTGGCACGGATTTTCCGAAGCTGACGAGCTGGGTCCGGGCAACCTGCGTTCCTACGGCGACTTCCTGGTCGATGCTCGGCAGGGCTTGCTCGGCGCGTTGGTAATAGAGGAAGCCGGTGCCACCTGGGCCGACACCGTGACCGGCGCGGCGGCTTCGTCGGGAACAGCGGTAGACGTGACCACGGCCGATGGTGAAACCTTTCGCGAGTTCGTAGTTCTCTACCAGGAAGACCTGGACTTGTTCACGGGCACGGGAAGGATTCCCGACGCCAAGGTCGATCAGGCCGAGAAGGCGTTCAATTACCGAACCGAGAATTTCTGGGCGCGCCTGGGTGTACCCACGTCCGTTGATCTCAACGACGTGGCGTTCCCGGCCGACTTCTTCAGTGGGCCCATCGAGACACCGTTGTTCAGGGCAGCCGACGGGCAGAAGGTTCGTTTCCACGTACTGCAGCCCTCTGGCGGTCCCCTGCAGCACACCTTCCTCGTGCAGGGGCACGACTATCCGGACAACCGCCAGCCGATGGCGGGCACCGGGGGAGCGAGCGTTATAGCCCCCTTCGTGGCCCGTACCATGGACCTCGAAGGCGGCGCGCGCGCCGGTACATGGCTCTATCACGACGGCACGGGGCACGGCCGGGCGGGTGGCCTCTGGGGCCGGCTGGAAGTCGACTGACGGCTATAGCGCGGCAACTGCCCCGGTCGTTGCCGGATTAACTTGTTCTGCCCCCCGAACGGGGGGTACGGGCTGCTGTTTCCCCGTTCGGGGGCTTGTTGAACTCCCCCAGCCGGGTAACTTTTTATAAGGGGTTACAGCTTGCGGGGGTTTCTTAAATACGAACGAAAGGTCGGATTGTTGGTGGTGGCCCTGTTGCCGCTGGCCCTGCTCCTGGGCTGCCCGGTGCCGGTAGATGCCGCCGATTCCAAGCCTGCGGGCGTTGAATTCTCGGTACACAACCTGGATTCCGACGCGGGTCAGGCAATCAGGGCGGGCGACGACTTGCTGGTCAAGTTCAGACTGTCTGATCCCGATTCGGGTTTCGGACTGTCGCAGCTGCACCCGGCTGCCTGGCTCAGCCCGCGCGAGAAAGGCGCTCCTGCGCCGTCGCAGCAGGAGTGCGAAAACCTGATACGGGGCATGGGGCAGTTCGGTGTCACGCACGCCGACGACGATCTCAACGGTTACTACATTCTCACGCTCAACGCTGACAATTCAGTTTCCATTCTCAACCCCATGGTCAGCCTGAACACTTCAAACCAGAAGGCCCACATTGTCCTGGACGGCGAGGTGCACGCTTGGGATTTTGACCCCAACACGGCGCTGGCCTGGGTGACCCTGCCCGCCGAGAACAAGGTGGCTGTTGTTGACGTGAAGGGCCGACGAGTCGCTGCCTACCTGGCAGTGGGCAACGCGCCCCGGTCGATAGCAGTACAACCCGACGGGCGCTACGTGTGGGTGGGCAACGACGATTCGGGCACCGTCAGCGTGATGGCCCCCGGCGGCCAGCGACAACTTCGTTCGATCGAAGTAGGGCGAGGCCCGATAGATTTCGCCTTCGACCAGCAGGGACGCTACGTGATCGTGTCGGCGGGGGGCGCCGGCCGCGTGTCGGTGATCGATACGGGGAGTATGAAAGTCGTGTCTTCTCTTGAAGTGGGCGAAGGCTCACTGCAGGTCGCCTGGGCAGAACTAGCCGGTGCTTTCTACCTGCTCAACCCTTCGCGCAACACGGTTACGGTTGCTTACCCTCGCGAGGACCGGGCCGCCGTAAAGATCGATGTCGCCGAGGGCGCTACGACGCTTGAAGCCGATCCGCAGGGGCGCTGGGTATTCGTGGTCAACCCCGAGGCGCGGGCCGTTGACATCATCGATACCGCGGCCGCGAGGCTGTCGCGCAGGGTAGCGCTCGACGAAAAACCCAGCCACGTTCTTTTCAGCTCGATCTTCGCCTACGTCTACCACGCCGACAGCTCCAACCTGTCGCTGGTAAAGCTCTCTGCGCTTGCGGATGCTGAAGCTGCACCGGTGCTGATCATCCCGATGGGAGTTGAGCGACCCGAGGGAAGACTGGTGCGCCCGGGCCTGTTGCCCATGGATCTTCTGCCCGATGAGGGCGGCGCCGTGGTGGCCAACCCGGTCGAGAAGGTCATCTATTTTTACACCGACGGAATGATGTCTCCCACGGGTTCGTTCAAGACCTGGGCGTCTAACCCGCTGGGCGTGATTCTCTACGATCGCTCGCTGCGGGAGCGCGGCAACTCGGGCGTCTACGAGACCGTGACCCGGCTGGACGAACCCGGGGTGTACGACGTTCCCTTCGTGCTGGGCAGTCCACGGGTGGTGACCTGTTTTGAATTCGAGGTCGCGGGAGAGCCCGGCCACGGGGAAGCGGTGAAGCCGTTGTTCCGCGGACTCTTCGTGGGCGAGGAGCTCGCGCCGGGTGACGAGGTGACGCTGCGCTACCGGGTGGTCGACGGTCGCGACGGCCGTCCCCTGACCGGTGTCGACGACCTGAGGTTGATAGCTTTTCGCGCGGGCGAGAACTGGAGCGCGAGGTCCTGGACCAAGGAAGTAGAGGACGGCGTGTACGAGGCCGGCGTTACCTTTCCGCGCGGGGGCCGTTACCTGGTGCAGGTAGAGGCACGCTCGCTGGGCATCGCTTTCGGCGACGCTGGAAGGGACTACGCCGACGTGTCGCAGGGAGCGGCGAGATGAAACAAGGCCTGCTCGCAGTGCTGTTATCGGTGTCCATGCTTGTTTGTCCGTTTTTGATGCGGGCGGCAACGGCCGCGGGCGTGGGCGCGATGGGAAGCGACGCTGGCAACGTCAGGCTTATCGACGTGCCGCTGCTCGACCAGGATGGCAAGCGCAGGATGCTGGTCAGTGACCTGGTCGGAGATAAGATCGTGGTAATGAACTTCATTTTTACTACCTGCCCGTCGGTGTGCCCCATGCAGTCTGCAATTTTTGCAGGCCTGCAGAAGGAGCTGGGTGATCGCCTGGGCAGCGAGGTCCAGCTGTTGAGCCTGAGCATAGACCCGGTCACCGATGTGCCAGCGAGGCTGGCGGAAACCGCCGCTCGCTACGGGGCGCGCGAGGGCTGGACCTGGCTCACGGGCGAGAAGGCCGACGTCGACAGGGCCCTGATCGGCCTGGGTGCGTACTCGAGCGAGGTCGAATCGCACCCGGCTATGATCCTGGTGGGAGACGGCAGCAGGGGCGGCTGGACTCGCTTTTACGGTTTTCCGCGTCCGGCAGACGTGCTGGCGCGCGTGGACGCGCTCGCCGCGGCACGGATTGCCGGGCCGGGAGCGGTTGCCGCGGAGCCGGCAGAAGAAAACCAGCGATGAGATGCTCGCGCTTTAAATTTTCGATGACCAGTTTCGCGACGGTGAGCGTGACGGCCTTACTGTGCTGCCTGCTGTTCGGTGTCAACCGTTCAGCCGCGGGCGGCGCCGCGACTCAAGTTACTACCACCCCCGTTTCTGTCACTGCCGCCCGCGACGGAGACGAGGCCGCACGAAGCTGGTTCACCGAATCCATCTTGCTTGACCAACGCGGTCGAGAACTGAAGTTCTACAGCGATGTTCTCAAGGACCAGGTAGTGGTCGTCAATTTCATCTTTACCCGCTGCCCCGGCACCTGCCCGGTGCAGACGGCCAAGATGTCGGAACTCTACAAGGAACTCGGTGGAGAAATGGGGCGGACGGTGCGCTTCGTATCGATCTCGGTAGACCCGGACAACGACACCCCGGCCAAGTTGCTTGAATTTGCCGACCGCTACGAGGCCGGCGACGGCTGGTTCTTTCTTACCGGTGAACAGAAGAGCCTCGACCAGGTAACGCGCAGGCTCGGTGCTTACAATAGCCTTGCCGAGGCGCACTCGCCCTTGTTCCTGCTCGGAAATGTCAGCCGCGAACACTGGGTCAAAATGCGCCCGAGCGCCTCGGTGGCAACGCTGGCGGGTGAAGTACGAAAACTGCTCGCGGTCGATAAAGAAGATGGCTGACAGGATGACGGCGGCACAGCCGGCGCGGTTACTGGCCGTGGTGGTGCTGGTCGGGGTGCTGGTTGCCCTGGTTGCCGATCCGGCAGTGGCTGGGTGGGGCGAACAGGAGCAGCGCGGCAAGTCCGTTTACGGGCAGGGCAGGGGCACGGGCCAGGTGACGGCACTGCTGGCGGGGCCGGGCCTTGAAGTCGACGCGGCCCAGTTCCCCTGCGTGAACTGCCACGGTCACGACGGCGCGGGTGTCATAGAAGGTGGCGTCACCACTGCCGATATCAGGCCGTCGCGCTTGGCGTTCGCGGCCGATGCCACCAGGGATTTCGGCAGGCAGCGGCCGGCCTACGACAGCGAGGCGCTGGCAAGGGCGATCAGGTTGGGTCTCGACGCCGGCGGCAACAGCCTTCACCCGGCCATGCCTCGCTACCGTATCAACGACGACGATATGGCCGACCTGCTGGCCTACATGCGGCACCTGGGGCGAGAGCCGGTAGCAGGGGTAGAAGAAGAGTCGGTGAGGGTCGCCGCGTTGCTGCCCTCCGCCGGACCGCTGGCCGCCCCCGCCCGCGAGGTTGAGCGTGTGCTCGCGGCCTTCGAAGAATACACCAACGAACAGGGCGGGATCTACGGTCGGCGCCTGCTGCTGGAGATCAAGCAATACGATCCGTCGGTGGATGCCGGTGGTGTTGCCGCGGTGGACGAGTTGCTGGCGGGCGAACGCCCGTTCTGCCTTTTGTCGAGCATGGGCCTGGGGGCCGCAGCGTTGGCCACGCTTGAACAAGCCGGCGTGCCGCTGGTCGCGCCGCTGGCGGTGCCTGCCAGTGACGGCTACGGCGCCGCCCGGAACACCTTTTTTGTTTTTAGCTCCGTGGCCGACCAGGCCAGGGTGTTGGTCGATCATCTGGTGGCCGAGCTACCCGGCCTGGGCGGGGGCGCGGTGCTGCTGCACGACGCTGGTCCCGAGGGGCTGGCGGGCAAGCTGGGTGTAGAAAGCCAACTGTCCGGCTACGACCAGCCGCTGTCGGCGAGTATCCAACTGGCAGCTGCCGGAGGCGTTGAGGCTGTCGTGGCGGAGCTCGTTGCAACCGGACCAGCGGGCCAACGGCCCTCAGCTGTATTTTTCTTTGCCGATGGAGAGCGAGCGGCAGAGTTCCTGCGCCTGGCCGCCGCCGAAGACTGGTACCCGCTGCTGCTGGGACCGGCAGAAAGGCTGTCCTCCGGCCTGGCCGGCCTGCCCCCGGCTTTGCTCGCCGGCCTGCGCCTGGTTTCGCCCGCCGGGGTGCCGGATCTCGACGCCGGCCGCAGCAGGGAGTTCCTCGCGGTGATGGAAAGAGAAAGAATCGCGGGCCGCTACCGCGCGTTTCAACTCTCGGCCTGGGCTGGAGGCTTGCTGCTGAAAGAAGGGCTGCTGAGATCCGGCCGCCGTCTTACCACGCCTCGTTTCATGGCGGCGCTCACCGGCCTGCACCGGTTCGATACCGGCTTACTGCCGCCGCTGTCCTTTGACGAAAACAGCAGGGTGGGTGTGGCCGGCGCCACGGTGCTGCGGTTTTCAACGGCCGGTCCGGGCTTGTTGGTTGCGCGTAGTTGGCGCGAACCCCTGGCGGCATCCGCCGTTTTAGTTCCTCAACTGTAAATCAACTCAATATCTCCTGGGGCAAGGCGTTAGTGCACGGCGTTTGCGGAGTGCAAGCGTCATCAAGCTGCTCGCAAGCCCCGTGTTTACGATATTTACTGCTAAATCACTGTGCAGTGCTTCCCTGAATTTGTGGGAACTGCTATTGGCCCGACTCCCGTGCGGCCTTCTGTCTGAAAGACAGTGGCAGTCTGGAGTGTTAAGTGGGGCTAATTCTGTGCAAGGTCAGAACGGCCGCGATCGCCTGCACGCTCGTGTTGGCCATTGCGCTTACTGCCGCTTTGGCTCCCGGGGCTGTCAGCGCGAGTATCGTCAACGGTACCGCGACTTTTGACTATCCCGAGGTGGGAATGCTTCTGCACGGCAGCAACCCGTGGAACTCGGGTATGACCTGCAGTGGCACGCTCATCGCTTGTCGCAGTTTTCTGACCGCCGCCCACTGCGTCTGCCCTTGGGACGGTGAGCAGTGCCAGGGGGCGGGCGCACCTTACAAGGGCCTGTACTCAGTCTACCTGCAGGGTGCAGGCGTGTACCGGGCCGAATCGGTACGGGTGAACCCGGGCTACAGCTACCCCGCTGGTGATCTCGCGGTGGTGACCCTGGATCGCCCGGTAGAAGGCATTGTGCCGGCCGCGATGGCCGGCGTCACGCCCGCCGTGGGCAGCGCGGCTGTGGTGGTAGGCTATGGTCGCAGCGACGGCGCGGCCTCTGATTTTGGCATCAAGCGGATGGGAGACGTCACCACGGTTGGCTGTGAGTCGGGCGACGACAACGGCAACGTCTGCTGGAACTTTGACGGCAGCGCCTCGAATACTTGTCACGGCGATTCCGGTGGCCCGCTGTTCGTTGACCAGGGCGATGGCCCGAGGCTGGTGGGTGTGACCTCGGGTGGCACTCAGCTCGACTGCGGCCCCGGTGATCACAGCTTTGACACCAGCGTCGCCGCCTGGACCGACTGGGTGAACAGTGTTGTCGATGAGGCCGCCGGCTGCGAGGGAGCCGAACAACAGGCAGCCCTGATCTTTGACGCATCGGCCAACGTGGGCTTTGCCGATGCCCTCGCGGACAAGAAGGACCAGGACCAACACCGCTTTACCGTGCCGGCCGGTTCGTCCGCGGTAGCAGCAACCCTCAATTCCATCGACGACAGTCGCAGCGACCTGGATCTTTACCTGCGCGCAGGCTCGCCGGCTACCGAGGATGACTTCGACTGCCGCAGCATTGGTGGCGGTCCGTTCGGCCACTGCTCGGTTGCTGAACCTCTCGCCGGTGACTGGTACGCGATGGTGGCCTCTGCGAAGGGAGCAGCCGAGTACCAACTGTTGGCGGTGTCGCTGCCCAGTCCGGCATCGTCCTGCGGCGATGGCCTGCGCGAGTACGGGGAAGAGTGTGACCAGGCCGACGACCAGGCCTGCCCAGGCCAGTGTGACTCGTCCTGCGCCTGTCCGCACGCTTGCTCGGCCAATCTCTTCCAGGTTCGCAAGCTCGAATCCCGTGGCGGAAGGCTTGTCCTCAAGGGTCGGCTCCTGGATTACTTTGGGGACTTTACCAGCGCCGACCCCAGGATCGATCTATCTCTGGCCGAGCTCGGCGCCCCGCAGGGCCTGGGGTTGGTTATTCCCAGCGGCGACCCCGGTTGGGATCGCTCGCGTCCTGGGCGCGGACGTTACAGTTGGAAGGGAAGCGCCTACGGTCTACCCGCCAGGCTCAAGCTAACGGACCGGGGCCGCAGGAAAGCTATCTGGAAAATCAGCGCTCGCTTGAGCCTTGACGGTGGCGATGTCGTCCCCGCCGCCAGCCTGCGACTGGCCTTTGGCGGGCTCTGCGCTGTTTCGTACGGCTCGCGCTGAGCCCTTTTTTTGCGCCCGTGGGCTGCGTGGGCCCAGTGCTGTCTTGACTAGCTCGCAAAGCTGTCTCTATTGTCAATGAGGTCGCCCGCGCGGCTGTTTCTCCCATGGCAGGCAGTGGCGATTCCAGGACCTTCAAAGAAAGCGTGCAGGCCCTCCTGGCCGACGGTGACAAGGCTGCGGCCCATCGCCTGCTCGTTGAGCGCTGTTTTGCAGGGGCGCCGACCCACGAGTACCGCTGGTTGGCCGACCGGATGGCCGAGACTTCAGTTGATGCAGTGACCTTGAAGGTCGCGTTTCTTTCTACTTACACCGTCGAGCCCCTGCGCGAGCTTCTGCGCGCGCTCGCGCTGGCCCACGGGGTGACCGTGGAGTTCTACTTCGGCGGCTTTGGCCAGCTGGAGCAGGAGGTGCTGAAGCCGGGTAGTGGACTCGCGGCGTTTGAACCCGACGCCGTGGTACTGGCCTGGCGGCTTGAAGATCTGCTGCCGGGCCTGTCCGGGGTCGGCGGTCGCGGCGACGAAGACAGCGAGCTCGAGGCACGTCTCGCTGCGTTGCTGGACGGGCTTGCCGACGGCTACCGGGGCAGCACGGTACTGGCCCACACCTTTGATTGCCCGGCGGCTGTGCCCCTGGGAGTGATCGACTACGAACAGCCCGCGGGGGTACGGGCGCGAGTCGAGCGCTTCAACGCCGTGCTTCGTCAATGCGCCGAGTCGAGGCCGGCGCTGCACCTGGTCGACACCGAGCGCGTGGCTCGGCGCGCGGGCGCGGCCTGGTTTCAACCTCGCCACTGGTACTCGGCGAGGGCACCGCACGGGCCGGCCGCCTTGCTCGAGCTGTCGCGCGAGTACGCCGCTTACCTGCGAGCGCTGGCCGGCAGGACGGCCAAGGTCGTGATGCTCGATCTCGACAACACTCTGTGGGGTGGTGTGCTGGGTGAAGACGGCGCCGATGGTGTTGAGCTGGGCCCCGACTACCCGGGCAACGCCTTCGTGGCTTTCCAGCAGGAGCTCAAGGAGCTGGCGGCCCGTGGCGTGCTCCTGGTGCTCAACAGCAAGAACAACGAGGAAGAAGTGCGTGGGCTCTTTGCTTCGCACCCGCACATGCTGCTGGGGTGGGATGATTTTGCTGCCACCCGGGTCAACTGGCAGGACAAGGCGATTAACACCGAGGAGCTGGCCGATGAGCTGTCGCTGGGACTGGACAGCTTCGTGTTCGTCGACGACAGTCCGTACGAGCTGGAGGTTGTCGGATCGCGCTTGCCGGGGGTGAGCACGGTGCAGGTTCCGGCCGACCCGGCCGAGCTGCCGGGCCTGCTCTCGCGTCGGGGGTACTTCGAGTCCCTGTCGTTCAGCGCCGAAGATTCGCGCCGCGGTGAACTCTATCGAGCCGAGGGCGAGCGTAAAACCCTGCGCGGTAGCAGTCACTCGCTCGACGATTTCTACCGCTCTCTCAACATGCGCCTGCGCGTGCACGAAGTGGGCGAGGGCGAACTGGCTCGGGTGGCCCAGCTCACGCAGAAGACCAACCAGTTCAACATGACAACGCGGCGTTACAGCGAAGCCGAGACCGCGCTGCTGTTGAATGACGATGCTACCGTCGTACGAGCTTACTCGCTGGTGGATCGTTTTGGTGACAGCGGCATTGTCTCAGTCGTTATCGCGCGCAAGGGCGCCGAGGCGTGGGAGCTGGACAGTTTTCTCATGAGCTGTCGGGTCATAGGCCGCACGGTCGAGACCGCCATCCTGGCGCTGATTGCCGACGAGGCCCGTGCTGCCAGTGCCGGGGCACTGGTCGGCGATTTTTTACCCACGAAAAAAAACGCGCCGGCCTCCGGTGTCTACGAGGCTCACGGGTTTGTTGAAAACGGTGGTGCCGATAGCGAGGGCGGACGACGCTGGAGTCTCGACCTTGGCGGCGACTCGGCGCCCCGGGTTCCTGCCTGGATAGAGATAGCCGACTGAACCCGGTCAGGCGGCGCGGCTGGCGTACTCGCTGCTACGTGCCGCGGCTGCGCGAGACATGCCGGTCGAGTCCAGCGCGTGGTCGATGAAATCGTGGACGCCCTGGTCGAGGTTGAACGACAGGTGCGTGCCCTGGTACCAGTGCAGGTTCGGGCGCTCCCAGTGGTGCCAGAGCTCATTGACTTGTCCGCGAGAAACCAGTCGGTCTGCCACACCTGCAAATATGTGTCGCCCGCGGTGAGGCGTCCGGCAGGGCAGTGACATGGGTGAGATCACTCGCTGGAGGTTGTCGATCATCGTCCAGTTGACCCCCGCGCGCTCGAGCCAGGTGCGCACAGAGCTAGGCAGGTGCTCACGCGCCAGTGCCGAAAAACTGGTGGCGGGAATGCCTGCGATTACGCAGTCGAGCGCGCCGTCGAGGCTACTCAGCAGCGAGGCGTGGTAGCCGCCGAGCGATATGCCGTAAGCGCCCGTCGACACCGCTTCGCCGGGGCCCCGGATCCAGCTCAGCAGGCGGCGCAGATCCCAGATGCCCTGCGATACCGCGAACAGCGTGTCCATGGAGTCGGCGACCATGAATCCCTCGCCGCTGCGATGGCGCCCGGCGCGCGGACCGTGCAGGGGCAGTACGGGCATGACCAGGTTCAGCCCCAGCTCTTCGTGCAGGTAGCGGGCGTGGAAGGCCGCAAGCCCGGCCGAGGCCTGGCCCATGCGGTAGCCGTGTATGCACATCAGCCACGGCCGCGGGCGGTCGTGGTGGCGCAGCAGCCAGGCGTGTCCCTTGCGGTTGGCGCTGCGGGCCAACCATCGGTCGGCACCCGGCTCGCCGCTGCGCGGCTGGTAGTCACTGTCAAACTGCAGGTGCTCGACGTCGAGCCCCAGAACCCTGCGGCGAAAAATCTGCGGCGAAGTGATCGGCGGTGGCTGGCGGTGGTAGAGAGCAGGATTGGCGCTCCAACCACGTGACTCGTACAACGCGGCTGCCTGCTGAAACTCACCTCGCACGCGGTGCAGTTCGGCGGCAGAGGGCAGGGGAAGGTTGGGTACGAGCATCGCCCGGACGGTTTCGTCTATGGCGACCTTTACGGCCATCGACAGGTTGGGTTTGACCAGCGGCATACCGTCACCGGGGCCACCGAGGCCGGCGAGATCGCGCCAGCTCAGGGCCATGAAGCCAGCCGTTCGAAGTCCCGGCATCGCGAGCGTAGCGCCGCGCTCAGCAATGTGCGCCAGCCTGCGCGCGAAATCGCTGTTGAGTACAGAAGCCTTGCTTGAAAAAGCCACGATTCACCCATGCTAGCCGACAGTGGGACTGACTTCTATGGACTGTTTTGAGCTTTACCCGCGCGGCCTTTTTT